>ONNY01000035.1 GCA_900319305.1 uncultured Prevotella sp. | reverse complement strand
TTATTCACCTTTGATAGCAGCTACACCTGGGAGAACCTTACCCTCGATGGCCTCCAGCAGAGCACCACCACCAGTAGAGATGTAAGATACCTTGTCAGCAAGACCGAACTTGTTGACACAAGCCACAGAGTCACCACCGCCGATCAATGAGAATGCGCCCTCAGCAGTAGCCTCAGCGATAGCCTCACCGATAGCACGAGAACCAGCAGTGAAAGCGTCGCACTCGAATACGCCGGGAATACGCCGGCAGGACCGTTCCACAGAATGGTCTTAGCACCCTTGATGGCGTTGCGGAAATCCTCCTGAGAAGCAGGACCTGCATCAACACCCTCGAAGCCAGCGGGAACCTTGTTGGCAGGGCAAGTAATGATCTCAGCACCAGGCTTAACAGTCATGGTGTCGAAGTCGAGACCGTTGGTAGCGTTGCAGTCAGAACCCAGAACGAGTTCAACGCCGTTCTTCTTAGCCAACTCCTCAACACCCAGAGCAACATCGAGCTTGTCGAGCTCAACGATAGAGTTACCAATCTCACCATTGTGAGCCTTAGCGAAGGTATAGGTCATACCACCACAGAGGATGAGCTTGTCAACCTTACCGAGCAGGTTCTCGATGATACCGATCTTTGAAGAAACCTTTGAACCACCCATGATGGCAACAAACGGACGCTTGATGTTAGAGAGCACGTTGTCAACAGCCTGAACCTCCTTCTCCATCAGCAGACCCAGCATCTTGTGGTCAGCGTCGAAGTAGTCGGCGATAACAGCGGTAGAAGCATGCTTGCGGTGAGCAGTACCGAAGGCGTCCATCACATAGCAGTCAGCATAAGAAGCCAGTGTCTTGGCAAACTCCTTCTGAGAAACCTTCAGAGCCTTCTTGGCCTCGTCGAACTCAGGCGTACCCTTCTTCTTCCTCAGGATAGAAACGCAGGTTCTCAAGCAGCAGAGCCTCACCCATCTTCAAGGCAGCAGCAGCGTCAGCAGCCTTAGCGCAGTCGGGAGCGAAAGCAACGGGAACACCCAGAGCCTTCTCCACAGCCTCGCGGATCTGACCCAGTGACTTCTTCATATCTACCTTTCCTTTGGGCTTAGATACGGGTGTCGTCTGTGATCTTACCATTCTCATCGAGGGGTACGTTGAAATCTACACGTACGATTGCCTTCTTACCGGCAAAGTTGAATTCGTTGATAGTCATAATTGTTTCTATTATAATTAATAATGTGAAAAACTTCGTTTAAACGTGAGTGCAAAATTACAAATATTAATTAAGAATTAAGAATTAAGAATTAAGAATTTATACTTTTTTTGCGTATCAGCCTTTTTTTTCTTACCTTTGCAGCCATAATGGAAAAAGATACAGTAATCATTCTCAGTGGCGGCATGGATTCCGTGACGCTGCTTTACGACCAGCAGGAGCGGATCGCGCTGGCCGTTTCGTTTGACTATGGCAGTAACCATAACGCGAAGGAGATACCCTTTGCCTGTTTACATTGTGAACGGCTGGGCATCAGGCATATCGTAATTCCCTTGGAGTTTATGACGACTTATTTCAAGAGTTCCTTGCTTGATGGAGCAGAAGCCATACCTGAGGGCCATTACGCCGATGAGAATATGAAATCGACGGTAGTACCTTTCCGTAATGGTATCATGCTGTCTATCGCCGTGGGAATCGCAGAGAGCAATGAATTGAAATATGTGATGATGGCGAATCATGGAGGTGATCACACCATCTATCCGGATTGCAGACCTGAGTTTGTGAAGGCTTTCGATGAGGCTGCAAAGGCTGGTACGTATGTAAACGTCGGATTGCTGTCGCCCTTTACGAACTGGACGAAGGCCGACATCGCCCGTCGTGGTAAGGAACTGGGCATTGATTACTCGGAAACCTGGAGTTGCTATAAGGGTGGCGACAAGCATTGTGGTAAATGCGGCACCTGTGTGGAGCGCAAGGAAGCGTTGGCAGAGGCAGGTATCGAGGATCCTACCATCTATGAGGCTTAGCCGAACAGGGCACGAAGGGCTTCCTCGACCTTCCTAACGGGATGAAGCCTGATGCGGTATTTCTTCGCATCGAAGCCTTGCATATTGTATTTAGGTACAATCATATCGCTGAAGCCGAGTTTCTCGGCTTCGGCGATTCTTTGTTCAATGCGGTTCACAGGACGTACCTCGCCAGAGAGACCGACCTCACCACACATGCACCAGCCGTTTTCTATCGGAGTATCGACGTTTGAGGAGAGTACGGCTGCAATGATACTTAGATCCATTGCGAGATCAGTCACCCGCAAACCACCTGCGATGTTGATGAAGACATCTTTCTGCATGAGTTTGAATCCCACTCGCTTCTCCAGTACGGCCAACAGCATGTTCAAACGGCGCTGGTCGAAACCTGTTGCAGAGCGCTGGGGCGTACCATAGGCTGCTGTAGAGACGAGTGCCTGTGTCTCAACCAGGAATGGACGTACCCCCTCAATCGCAGAGGAGATGGCGATGCCGGAGAGTCCTTCATGATCCTGTGTGAGCAGGAGTTCGGAAGGATTGCTCACCTGACGGAGCCCGTTCTGCTGCATCTCGTAGATGCCCAGTTCGGCAGTAGAGCCGAAACGGTTTTTTATGGAACGTAGAATGCGATACATATAATGCTGATCGCCTTCGAATTGGATGACAGTATCGACGATATGCTCCAAAATCTTTGGTCCTGCCAACGTACCTTCTTTGGTGATATGTCCTATCAGAATAACAGGCACGCCACTGGTCTTGGCAAATCGGAGTAGGGAGGAGGCACACTCTCGTACTTGGGCAATGGAGCCTGCCGAGGACTCGACATCTTCCGTCATGATGGTCTGGATAGAGTCGATGATCACCAATTCTGGCTGTTCATCTTTGATATGGTCGAAGATATGTTCGAGGGAATTCTCGCAGAGGATAAGGAAATGATCATTTTCCTCATGGGGAATACGATTGGCACGCATCTTCAGTTGATGAGCACTCTCCTCACCACTGACATAGAGGATTTTCTTCTCTGGCATACGGAGCATCGTCTGCAAGGAAAGGGTGGATTTTCCGATACCTGGTTCTCCGCCTAACAGGACGATACTGCCTGGCACCAGACCACCACCAAGAACACGGTTCAGTTCTTCGTCGTGCATGTCGATTCTCGGATCATCCTGATTAGAGATGTCGCGCAACTTCAGCACTTTGTTCTTCCGCAGGGCATGACCAGCCGAAGCAGCCGCTGTTGTAGCCGCTTTCTCCTTTGTATCGGGAGCCACACGAAATTCCTTAAATGTGTTCCATTGCCCGCAGGCAGGACACTTTCCTATCCACTTTGGCGACTCCTGGCCGCAGTTGGAGCATACGTATGCGATTTTGTCTTTTGCCATAATTGAATACAAAAGTACGAAATATTTTCGGTATTCCAAAATAATTGCTTAATTTTGCACACAATTATTGCGAACAATATGAAATATATCAGGATATTTACCATTGTCTTGACTGGTCTGTTGATACTGGCCGGTTGTGGGCAATCCTATGAGGAAACTAAACGACTGTCAAGGGAACAGCGGCTGAAACTGGCTCGCGAGGATTCTGCAGCCTTGAAGATTGCCGTGATGCCGACCCTCGACTGCTTACCTATCTTTATCGCTAAGGATCACCAATTGTTTGATACAGTTGTGGATATCCGACTGAAGCGCTACACTGCTCAGATGGACTGTGATACAGCCATGATGAGAGGTCGTGTAGAGGGAATGGTGACGGATCTCGTTCGAGCCGAACGGATAATTCAGTCAGGTATGCCTTTGAAATATATCGCCACGACGAATGCCTATTGGCTACTGATCAGTAACCGTAACCAGCGTATCACCCAACTGAAGCATCTGGACGATAAGATGCTGGCGATGACCCGTTACTCTGTGACCGATCTCTTAGGTGACCTGGCGGTGGATAGCGCAAAACTGAAGACCGAACGGGTGTTCCGCATCCAGGTTAATGATGTATATGTCCGTTTGAAGATGTTGGAAAACAATGAGATGGACGCCCTGTTACTCACGGAGCCACAGGCCACACAGGCATTGTTGAAGAAGCATAAGGTCCTGCTTGATACCCGTCAGGAAGATATCCAGATGGGTGTTATTGCCTTCCGTGAGAAAGGTATGGATGATCAGAACCGTAAAAAGCAGATGGAGGTTTTCCTGAAAGGTTATAATGATGCCTGCGACTCCATTAATAAGTTTGGTGTGCGCCATTACAAGGATGTGATCAGGAAATACTATACCATCTCAGAGCCTGCACTCAAGAGCCTGCCAGACACCTTGAAGTATAATCATGCCGAAGCGCCTCGACAGAAAGATGTGGAACGTGCGCAACAATGGCTATCAAATAAATAACTATGGATACACATCAGAGTCTGAAAGAGGTGCTTGGCCATTTGGAGGCGCGTAACCTGAGTGCAGCCATCAACGGATTGGAGAACTTCCTGTCTGTCCATCCGAATCAGATCAATTCAGATCGTCTGCATGCCGTACGTACAGACTATCAGTTGATGGCGGATTATTGGAAACGAGGTTTTAAGGATCCCCAGTTGCCAGCACTCTACCAGTCGTTATTGCAACGGCTGTATGTGTTATGTGCAAATATCAGTCGTAACTATGCCGTCGGCCATAACTCTTTTCTGTCGTCCATCTATTTGCGTCAGCATATGTTGGCCCGCGACTGGTCGCCTCAGAATATCCGTGAGGAACTGGAGACCTTTGTTTCCGATGTCGCCATCTTGGAATTAGAGCCTCCCCAACAACGTGAGGCAAAGCGGCGTGAGTTGTACCGCCAGCATCAGCACGACATGAATGTGCTTTTTGACCATATTCTTACGTCTGATATATGGACGGATGGCATCGCGACGGCTATGGAGGAGATGCTCTTGTCGCCTACCGTGGATACCAATGACCAACAATTGATTGTCAGTGCCATGATGCTCTCTACATTGGAGCATTTCGATATGGCAAAGTTCCGTACGCTCATCCATGTGTATGAAAAATCTGTTGATGAACGGGTTCGTCAGAGGGCACTTGTAGGTTGGGTGCTGACGCTTAATAGTCGCTTGGTTGCCTCCATCTATCCGGAACAGATAGATCTCGTACATCATCTGTTGGAAGATGAAGATCACTGTAAGGAACTGGTGGAACTTCAGGAGCAGATTGTGTTCTGTATGAATGCAGAACATGATACGCAGACCATCCAACGGGAGATTATGCCTGATCTGATGAAGAACCAGTCTTTCCGTATGACGCGTAATGGTATCGAAGAGACGGAAGAGAATCCTATGGAGGATATTCTGCATCCTGGAGAACAAGAGCGCAAACTAGAACAGATGGAAGCCAGTTTCCAACGGATGGTGAATATGCAGAAACAGGGTTCTGATATCTATTTCGGAGGCTTCTCCCAGATGAAGCGCTTCACCTTCTTCAATGAGTTGAGCAACTGGTTTATGCCTTTCTATCCGAATCATCCGGATGTGGTAGAGATGATGGATAAGACAGGCCTGAACCGTTTCCTGAATGTGATGGTGGAGAAAGGCCCTTTCTGTAATAGCGATAAATATTCTTTTGTCTTCGCCTTCCAGCAGGTGATCAATCAGATTCCACAGAATATGCGTGAGATGCTGGAAAGAGGTGAGGCGTCTGTTAATGAACTTGCTACCGAGGAACTGGAGAGTGCGGCCTATATCCGTCGTACCTATCTTCAGGACCTCTATCGCTTCTTCCGCCTGTTCCCTATGCGTGCGACATTCGTGAATCCCTTTGATGTGGATGGTAGTTATCTGTTTTTTGCAGATCCAATCTTCTCAAAGACGCATTTGGAACTTTTCTTCAATGATGTAACGGCTTTCTTCTTAAAGCAGGATCGATTGTATAATGTTCTAAAGTTGTTGGCTAATTACGGAGAAGCGCGTCGTGATTTCCAGTTTTGGATGATGTACGGCTATCTGGCTCAACACTATGCGAATGAGTCGGCATTGGCATTCAGCGACCTTCAAAGTTATATCAATGCCTTGGAAATTCAGCCGGATCATGAGAGGGCGTTGGCAGGTCTTGCGCGTGCTTTTTTCTATCGTGAAATGTATGAGGAGGCATTGGAAACTTACAACAAACTGCTCACGATCCGCCCTCACAAGAAGAGTTATCGCCTGAATTATGCTGTCAGCCTGACGAATCTGGGACGATATGATGAGGCGTTGAAAGATCTGTATCGGCTGAACTATGAGTATCCTGATGACAAGAACGTCAATCGTGTATTGGCCTGGACGCTTGTCTGTGAAGGGAAATATGAGGCTGCTGATAAGATCTATGAACAGTTGTTAGCTACCGACAATGTGTACCCGGATGATCTGTTGAACTATGGCTATTCATTGTGGTTCAGTGGACATGTCGACGAAGCCGCCGACTGTTTCCACCGCTTCCTGAAAGAAGCAGATTGTGTGCTCTATCTCCTTTGATCTTGTTGGAGAGCTTTTCCTGCAACCAGTAGAGGGCGAGGGGGATTCCTACGCCTGCAATCGTGTAGGCCACCCAGAACCAGTCCTGCTGTGAGTATTCGTGGATCACCATGTGGCAACCAATCTGGCGGATGTCAAGGCCATAATACCAGATCTTCAATAGACTCACCACCTTGTAGGCACAGATGTGGAAGATGAAGATATAGAGCGTGTGGTCACCGATGTATGCCAATGAACGCTTCAGCCAACCCTCATGACGGTCGATCCATTGGCTGATGTTATAGGTCATCAGGAATCCAAGTAGGGCAGGTATCGGCAGGGATAGGAATTGCGTATAGGTGGAACGCCAGTTCATGTTGGCAGTCAGGTATTTCGAGAACAGGAATACGATAACACCGAAGATGATGGCTGTCCAGAGATAGGCATAATAGCGTGAGATCAGAGTCCGATAACTGTCAACAAACTGACGGAAGATGAAACCGCAACCGAAGAAGAAACAGCCCATCAGGTCGCGATAACCACCCTGAACCAACGTGACGATCTTCAGCCCCTCATACGTTTTCCAACCACAAAGCAGTAGCATCAATAAACAAATGAGGTAGGGGATAGCCTTGTTTGAGACCTTTGGAAACTTAGAAACACATACATCCATCACCTTATATATAATAAGGTATAGAATACTGGCCACGAACAATCCTCTGAAGAACCAGAAGGCACCACAGAGGAACTGGTCATATCCACCCATGGCAGTCACAATATTCCACAGGTTCTGTTGTATCTGATGCCAGGTGTAGGGATGAGTCACACCGCCTGTCTCATTACCGTATCTTTCATTTAGGATTCCCAGGTCGAACATCCAGTTGTGGATGATCAGGAAGAATACCGACCATTTCACGAAGGGCCAGTAGAGTCCCTTCACACGTTTCTTGACAAACGAAGCCTCGTCGTTCAGATATTTGAGTGAGAAGAAATAACCTGCCGTGATGAAGAAGAGCGGCATGTGGAATTCAAAGATAAACTTACATAGCCAACCAGGAGCCTCGGCATGGGCTATCACCATCAGGATGATGGCAATGCCTTTGCAGATAGATATGGTTGTATCACGTTTCATAGGCTATAATAAAAAAGTCAGCAGATGACCGAACCATCCTTTGAATTTCTTCCAGGTCGTAAGGGTTTTCTTCCATTCCTCCTCGCTCATGAAGTCGCATTTCTGGGTGTCCTCTAGAAACTTATCCTCCAATTGATTCGTAGTCTCTGGGTCGATGATGATAGAATTGATCTCATAGTCGTATCGCATACTACGGGCATCCAGGTTCGTACTACCTACAGTGCAGTATTTTCCATCCACCATCATGATTTTCGAGTGATGGAATCCGGGACGATAACGCCAGATATGTACGCCACGTTTTGCCAACTTGCGCGTATAATAGAGTACAATTTCTGGCATCAGGGGTTCGTCGTATCTCGAAGAGATGAGAATGTCC
Organism: uncultured Prevotella sp.; assembly: GCA_900319305.1. GTDB lineage: Bacteria > Bacteroidota > Bacteroidia > Bacteroidales > Bacteroidaceae > Prevotella. The sequence goes on along the minus strand of ONNY01000035.1, from coordinate 11,004 downwards.
ATCTTCACACCTCGGTCAGCACAGCGTTTCAAGGCTTTCATGATAGATTGCGTAGGGGCGAAGTAGGGGTTGACAATTTTCACGGAGTCCTTGGCACGGTCGAGGGCATGAATATAGAAACGACGCATGATCTTGTTTGAGGTATGTGGTTCTCGGTTGGCAATGCCAATCATCTTATCTCCTGCGGGCTTCCCTTGGAAATACTTCGGATCGGTGAGTTCCTCCTTGGTGACCTTTTTCCACATCCGTAAGAAGATACGTTGCAACTCATTGACGACTGGCCCTTCGAGACGACAGTGCATATCGCGCCATTCACCCACCTGTTCTGTTCCCACGATGTAATAGTCGGCTACGTTCATACCTCCGGTATAGCCGATCTGTCCGTCGATTACAACAATCTTACGGTGATCGCGGGGCCAGATATGGTTGACCCAGGGAAAGCGTATAGGGTCGAATTCGTAGATATCGATACTGTCAGCATGGAGTTTCTTAAGATGTTCCTTCTTCAGTGGCTTGTTATTGGAGTCATTGCCAAAACCATCAAAGAGAGCACGTACCTCCACACCTTCCTTCCGTTTCTCGCGCAGAATGTCAAACAACAGTCCTGCAATAGAGTCGTTACGGAAGTTGAAGTATTCCAGATGCACACTGCTCTTGGCCTGACGGATGGCCTCAAACATGTCGGCAAACTTCTCTCTGCCCGACATGAGTAACTTGATGCTATTCTGATTTGTGAACTGGATGCCTTCCTGTCGCATGTCCTCCACAAGTAGGGAGTCGCTACTCTGGGCATGTCCATAGAGAGATATCAGCAGAAATAGGATTGTGACTATTCCTGCTGAGCGTTGATGTTCTGTTATCATTTACGATGCTTTAATCTATATTCGAGTGGCGTCATGCCAAACTTATCTCTAAAGATATTGATAAAGTTCTCTGCCGTCATGAATCCGACGTTTGTAGCCAACTCACTCATATTAATATTCGTACGTTTCAGCAGGATGCATGCATGTTTCAGTCTCATGTCACGCACGAGTTCTGCTGGGGTCTTGGCAGTCAGACTACGTATTCTGTGGAAGAACGGCACGCGTCCCATACCCATGGCTGTAGCCAACTCTTCCAGACTGATCTGTCCACGACTCATGTTCTGCATCACATACTGCTCAATGTTCTTGATCAACTGTTGATCCATGGCGTCAAGCATCGAGAAGTCCGACATGTTCATGGCTGTCATGGTCGTAACGGCTGTTTCTTTCTCCGTTTCATCCTCCTCATCAACCTTGGCCAACTGGTTGTTACGCTTGATGATCTTTGTATCAACGCGGTTCACCGGATCGTTGGCATCGGGCTCAGCATCATCCGTAGGCTTGTATTCTGTGATACCATAAGTCTCTGTAGCTGTTGTCATGCTGGAGCTGTGGCCTTCGAGCATACGAGTCTCTGCACCCTCAATCAGGTTACTGTTAGCCTCAATCGGTCCCAGTCCGAGCAGCTTGTTGAAGCGCATGGTGGCCTCTTGCAGATTAAACGGTTTCGCCAGATAGTCATCGGCAGAAAGGGTGATGTTCTGGTTACGCATGTCTTGCGGTGTCAGCATGCCTTCTGTCATCAGCACAAACTTGATATTCTGGGTGGCGATGTTGGTCTTCAACTGGTTACACAAATCACTACCAGTCATCTCCGGCATATCCTGTTTACAGATGACGATGTCACAACGCATCTCTTCAAGGTCGGCAGCGGCCTTCTCAATGTCGTTATAAGCATGGAAGTCATAGACAAACTTCAAGCGGGCCGTAGCAAACTGCAGGAAGTCGGTGTTGTCGTCGATCATGACCATCGTGAACTTCATCGTAGGCTGATCCATAGTGGCTTTCGTCGGGATGGCACTCTCTGAGGTCAGGGCGTGGTTGGCAATCTCCGGCATTTCGATCTCGCCGCGTCCGTTCAGTTCCAGACGGTCGTGAACCACTGTCTTCGCCTTCTCCTCTGGATTCTCCAGGTTCATCTGCATATCGCTGACACGTGTGATGATCTGCAGCATCTGTGAGTGGAGGGCATTCAGCTGCTCTCGTTCCTCCAATGACTTCTCAGATTCTGAGAGGTTTGTAATGATAGAGGTCATACGGGCCATCGGCTGGCGCAGATCGTCGCTGGCGGCCTTGATCTCCTCACGCTGCATGGCGAGCTGTTCAATCACGGCCTTCTTCCTAGCCTTGATCACCTTGAGTTGCTTCAGACCGATACGCCAGAAGTAGATGGCTACAATCGCGATGATGATATATGCCATGATCATCCACCATGACAACAGCCAGTGGCGCTGGATGCGGATGTCTAAGGTTCGCTCCTGATTGCTGACGGCACCTTCTGCACTGATGGCCTTGACGTGCAGTGTATAACTTCCACTTGGCAGGTTCTTGAAGGTTACACCGTGGGTCAGGGCGTTACCGTTGCGCCAGTCTTCGTCCTTACCTTCCATCCAGTACATGAACTGCAGGCGTTCACTCTGATTATAGTTTCCTGCGGCAAACTTGATGGTAAAGGTGTTCTGGTCATGACTTAGTTCCAGACGGTTGGTCTCGTTGAGTGCCTGTGGCAGTACTACGCGGTCATGATACTCGTGACCCGTCAGGATTTCCTCTTCACCGATGAAGAGCTGTGTCAGCATCACACGGGGCAGGGCGTCGTTTTCATCATTGGCTTTCTGTACCACCCAGTTCACACCGAATAGTCCTCCTAACAAGACGTTACCGTCCTGTCGTGCCAGAATAGAACCTGGGTTGAACTCATTACTCTGCAGACCGTCAGCTGTTGTGTAGTTATAGAGACCGTAGTTGTTACTGCCGTCCTCATGGTTTCGCTGTACTACGATACGGCTCACGCCACTGCTGGTGGTGATCCACATATTATGGTTCTTGTCTTCTGCAATGCCGCATACATTATTATTGCAGAGACCTTGTTTCTCTGTCAGATAGTTCAGACTGTCGTTTTCCAGGTTCAGGATATTCAGTCCTTCACGGGTACCCACCCAAATCAGACCTCTGGAGTCCTGAACCACCTGAGTGATATAGTTGTTGGTAAACGACTTGACGTTCGATGTGTTACCTGTCAGTACCTGCTTCTCCGTCGAAGAGAGGTTCAGTATCACCAATCCCTCAGCTGTACCGATATAGAGGTCATTGCTCTTTCCTTCCTTATTATAGAAAAGGCTTGTGATGTTGTTCGTGTGCAGTTTTCCATTCTCACGGGTATAGGAGGAGAAGGTGTTCATCTTGGGATTATACACCTGCAGACCACCATTGGTCGCAATCCACATGTTGCCGACCTTATCCGTGCAGAGGGCATTGATATGGTCGTCTATCAGAGTCGCCATACTGTCCTTGGCTAAGGAGTAGATAGTTGCACTGCCGTTCTTGATACGTGTCAGTCCATTGCGCTTTGAACCCACCCATAGGCTACCGTCGTTGGTGGTGGCCATGGCAGAGATCTTCAGACTCGACAGTGGACCGTTATAGTTGATGACACCCTTGTCGCTCGTACCATACCAGATGGTACCATTGGCATCCTGTGCCATGGCGGTGATGTCGCCGATATGATCGGAACCGAAGCGGTAGATATATCGTCCAGAATAAGCAATACCTGATTTCTCTGTGCCCACCCATAACAGGTCTGTATCATCCACATAGACACTCTGGATACTTACTATCTCTGTGATCCACTGGCTGTCGTTGATATTTCGCGGCTGTACGGATGTCACCTCATGAGAGTTCAGGTCCATCTTCAGCAGACCGAGTTGGTCGGAGCCGATCCAGATGTTGCCTTCCTTGTCACCAGCCATACCGTTGATATTGCGATCAATACCGATACCTGTCAGTCCTAAGTGGTCGCCGATCGTGGTATCCCAGGTATTTGCAGCCTTGTTATACATAAACAAAGTGCCTTGACCGTACAACCAGATGTTATCCAACTTATCTGCAAAGGCTCTGAGTGACTTGTTCTTGCGGTTTCTTAGGGATGGAATCCTCTCTGTCTCCCAGACGGTATGCTGTTGGTGCATCACATCGCAGCACACGATACGTCCGTCCTCATACACGATCAGAGCACCATCCCTACACTCACTGATGGAAACAACCGTACCCTGTGGCACACCGTGCGAGTCGTCGGTATAGCCGAATTCAAAAAGTAACTGCTGCTGTTGGTTGTAGCAAACGACGCCCTTGTTGGGAATCGCTCCCCAGAGATTCTTGTGTTGATCGATATAGACCACACTGGGAATTGTCTCGATACCCATCCTTGAGAAGGTTTGCTTCATGTCACGCTCGAAACTCTCTGTCTGATGGTGGTAGATACAATAGCCAGAAGAAGTCTCTACCAGCAGATTACCGTCGAGCATTTCCTGAATAGATACGATATAACTGTCGTTGAGCGAAGAACCGTCTTGCGAATCGCTTTGGAAGTTCCTGAATGTATAGCCGTCGAAACGGTATAGTCCGGCAGGTGTACCAAACCACATGTAACCCTTTGAGTCTTTCAGGATACAGTTTACCTGGCTGGAAGTCAGTCCATCACGTGCGTCGAGTGTCTTAAACAAGTAGTCTGCGACCACCGCCAACGGCAGAGCCAACAGTAAAACAATCAACAGTTTATTTATTGTCTTCATATAGGCTTTGTTTTCCTTATTTATATCATACATGAGTAGTGGTCAACCACACCGAGTAGGTGGTTCTTGTTGTCTGTGACCAAAACTGAATGTACCTTATATTTGTTCATGATTCTCTGTATCTCCGTGATCTTGGTTTCGGGCCTCACAGTCTTTGGTGTGCGGGTCATGATGTCACTGACCGTACGGTCGAAGAACTCCGCTTGCCATTTTTCCATGGCGCGACGAATGTCACCATCGGTAATCAATCCCACAATCTCATCATTTACCTCAGCGATGCCTAAACCTAACTTGCCCTTGCTGACCAGAATGATGGCCTCGCCCAAATGCATTTCTGGCGGCAGGATGGGCATATCGTCAGAACGCATCACATCCTGTGCCGTGGTAAGCAGTCGTTTGCCGAGTTCTCCGCCGGGGTGGAACTGGGCGAAGTCGCGTGGCTTGAAGTTACGCTTCTGAATCAGAGCAACGGCGATTGCATCGCCCATTGCCAATTGCGCCATTGTAGAACTGGTAGGCGCCAGGTTCATCGGACAGGCTTCCTTCTCCACGCCGACGTTCAGATGGCAGGTCGAATATTTCGCCAGCAGCGACTCAGGGTTGCCGCTCATACCGATGATTGGTATCTGCATGTGGAGTACCATCGGAATGAAACGCAGTAGTTCGTCAGTCTGACCAGAGTTCGAGATCGCCAGCACGACGTCGTCGGCAGTCATCACCCCCAGATCGCCATGAAACACGTCGAGCGGGTTGATGAAGAAAGAGGGTGTGCCTGTACTCGACAGTGTGGCGGCAATCTTGGCACCGATATGTCCACTCTTACCCACACCCGTCACAATGATCTTTCCTTTGCAGTCATACATCAGGTTGACAGCCTTCTCAAAACTGTCGTCAAGCTGCGGTATCAGTCCTAACACGGCCTCAGCCTCGTCTTTAATGCATTGTATGGCGTATTCTTTCGATGTCATTTCAATCTTCAATTAACTTCTTAACAAGCTGTTCGAGTTTGTCGAGTTCCAACATATTGGCGGCGTCGCTCAAGCCTTCATCCGGGGTGGGGTGCACCTCAAAGAAAAAGCCCGTTGCACCGAAAACCTTGGCAGCCAGTGCCATCTGAGGCACGAAACGACGGTCGCCGCCCGTCTTGCCGTCACTGCCACCAGGACGCTGAACACTATGTGTGCAGTCCATGATGACCGTCGGCACGATCTCCAACATATCCGGTATATTGCGGAAGTCCACTACGAGATTGTTGTATCCCATCATATTGCCACGCTCTGTGAGCCACACTTCCTTGGCACCGGCGTCACGTGCCTTCTCCACAGGGTATTTCATGTCGTGCCCACTGAGAAATTGTGCCTTCTTGATGTTCACCGTGCGCCTTGTCTTGGCGGCTGCCACCAGTAGGTCTGTCTGCCGACAGAGGAAGGCTGGTATCTGCAGCACGTCACAGACCTCTCCTGCAGCGGCTGCCTGATGACTCTCATGGATGTCTGTCAGGATGCGCAGACCATAACGTGCTTTGATGTCGGCCAGCATCTGAAGACCGCGCTCAAGACCCGGTCCGCGGAAGGAATGGATCGACGTGCGGTTAGCCTTGTCAAACGAGGCCTTGAAGATGATGTCCGTACCTAAGTTAGTGTTGATTTCCACCAACTTACATGCGACGGTGTCGAGCAGCTCTGCTGACTCAATGACACACGGTCCGGCTATGATAGTTGTTTTATTGCTCATAATGATGTTGCAAAAATACACATTTTATTCAAATCCACCAAATTTTCTTCACACTTTCTTACTTGATATGCACATCCTGCTGTGGGAACGGAATCTCGATATTGTTCTGGTTCAACGTGTCATACACACATTTCAGCACATCGCTGACCACGTACGATTTCTTCGGCGCGTCAGCCCATACGAATAGGTTGAAATTCACACTGGAGTCGCCCATCTCCGATACCACGCACTTCACCTGCTTGCTCTGATCCATCCACTGGTGATTCATGCTGTTCAGGGCATCCTCCACCAGGGTCGTCACCTGCTTCAGGTTCGAGCCGTAAGCCACACTGAAGGGTACGACAGCCAGCACATAGCCATGGTTCCGCGTCAGATTCTTATAGTTCTTAGTAAACAATTGTGCGTTCTGGAAGGTGATTACCTCGCCGTAGAGCGACTCTACCACCGTTGAGGTGTAACTGATGGAGGCTACCTTACCCATGGTACCATCTACCTGGATCCAGTCGCCCACCTTGATACGGCCTGCCATCAGCGAGGCGCCGTAGTAGATATTCTCGATGATATCTTTCGAGGCGAAACCGATACCTGTTGACAGGCCGCCGGAGATGGCCAGCAGCCAAGCCACGCTGATATGGAACACAGAGAGCGAGATCATCAGCCAGATACCCCAGATCAGCACCTGGATCACGTTCTTGCTCATCACTTCCTTCGAGGCAGCCGTCGTGGGGTCGCTGTCCTGATAGTGCTGGCGCAGCAGGGCGAGGACGGTCTGCACGATCCAGCGGAACAGGAACCAGATGGTGATGACCATCGAGAGCTTCAGGATCGACACCTGCAGGTTCTCCAGGTCAATGAAATTATACTTGAAGATCTGCCAGCAGAGTTCGCTGAGGTTGAATACCTTCGCTGCCCAATAGATACTCAGCATGATCGAGTTGATGCTCAGCGCAGGCATCAGCACCTTCTCCACCAGCGTGTGGGCCCAGGTCTGGGTGACGGGCTTCCTGTCAAAGTGCTTTCGTTTGGCGTAGAGCTTCAGATACTGGCTGATACAGGTGATGGTCAGGATGCAGGTCAGCTGCATGATCCACCAGATGAGCAACTGCACCGCCATGAGCGTATAGCCTGCCCATGAGCTGATCACCGATGCGATAAACACGATCAGCGACACGTAGGTATAGAAGATGTCCGACTTCGGAATATTCTGGTTGTGCCGCCTGATCACCACCCACTGCCAAATGGCACAGAGTAACAGGATGGGCGGCAGTATCAGGTTCACCAGCTCATTTGGAATCAAGATGATCCGACAGCCTATTACGATAAAGCCGATGCCGATCAGAGGCGCATAGATACGGAAGGCACTGCCTATCTGGTTACCCTTTACACGCAACAGGAGCGAAATCAGGATCACACCCAACAGCCAGGCATACTCCACCAGCAGCGTTGAGGCCATGATCACAAAGTTCTGCTCCGATCGGTTGATCAGCAGTCCCTGGATGATGGCGAAGGTGATGGTGGTCGTCGCCATGATGATCGCCGCCTGCTTATCCATAAACTCTTTGGTCTTGAAGCGCTTGGGCAACAGGAATCGGAAGAACAGCTGGTTGAGCACGATGGCGATGACGACATAGATGGCGATGACGACAAACAGGCCGAACACCCACTGCGAACTCCATTGCGACAGGTTGTTGTCGTCGATGGTATATTTCTTCTTCACCGCCTCCGTCATCGTCTTCCAGCGGCGGTCTATATGGCTTATCAGGGTGAAATAGCTGTCGCCGCCGTTAATAAAGATGCTCTGCTGGATGTCAGTATAGCGCTTCTGTGCATAGTCGTTCAACTCGCTCAGGCGCTGCTCCGTCATGTTGTAATAGCGGATGTTCCGTCTCAGCTGCTGATCACCCTCGGCCAGCATGCTGCGGATATTCTTGGCGAGCACCAGACAGGAGTCGCGCCGCTGCTGACCGTACTTCGTCGTCATCATGTCAGGCATCGATTCCAGGCGCTTCACTAGGCTGTCATAGCGTGCCAGCTCCTTGGTGTTCTTGTCCAGGAACTCCGTAAAGGGGATCTGTCGGCTGTGGAACTCCCGATAGAGCTTGGTGGCCTCCTTGCAGGCATAAGTCATGTCAAACGGGTGGGTCTGCTCCTGCGAATAGAGCATCAGCGCGTTCTGGTCGGCCTGCTTCATGGTCAGCAGCAGGTTGGTGATCAGCTGCTTGGCACGTTCCCTTCTGACGGCACTGCGCATGGTCAGCTCGTTATTATATTGCTCCAACTCACTCTGCAGGATGGCGAGCGTCTGTTCCAGGTCTTTCTCCTTCAGCACGGCACCAGCCTCGGTGATGAAGCCTAACATCAGGGCGAATATCAATAAAAAGCGTTTCATTTCTATTTCTATACTTATTTATTTTTGTTCTGCAAAGGTACGTAAAAAATCGCATTTTTAAGAAAAAAACTGCCATAAACTGATTGTTTTATATCTTTTTTGATTACTTTTGCAGCGTAAACCATCAAAAATAACGAGAAATGATATTAATTGCAGATAGTGGAAGTACCAAAACCGACTGGGCGATTGTAACTGGCGCCTCTCAACCCGTAGTCCTCAACACACAGGGCATCAATCCTGTTCATCAATCACGTGAGGAGATTGTTCAGATCGTCCGTGAGGAATTTGTAGGAGCCATGGGCTCGAATCCGGAGGTTCAGAAACTGCGTAGTTCGGCTATCCTGACCCCAGAGTTTCCGATGGCGGTCTATTTTTATGGCAGTGGTATCCGTCCAGAATTGGAGTCCTTGATGACCTCTCTCCTGCAGGAGACATTTCCGCAGGCGAGTGTCGTTGAGGCACATAGTGATCTCTTAGGTGCTGCACGTGCACTTTGTGGTCATAACTATGGTATTGCCAGTATTTTAGGGACGGGCGCTAATTCTTGCCTTTATGACGGAAACGGCATCATTCAGCATACTCCCGCCTTGGGCTATATTCTAGGCGATGAGGGTAGCGGCTCCGTACTCGGCAAGCGCTTTATACATGACCTGTATGGTGGTAAGTTGTCAGAGGAAATCAAGACGATGTTTGAGAAAGAAACCCGCCTGAATCTGCCAGAGATTATCAAGCGTGTTTATCGTCAGCCGTTGGCCAATCGCTTTCTGGCTTCCCTTTCCGAGTTTATCGGCAATCACCTTGATGATGCTGGTGTCAGAGCCGTCGTAATCGATAACTTTGTTGACTTCCTGCGTTATCATATTCAGCCCTATAACCGTCCTGACCTGCCTGTCTCGTTCGTGGGTAGTGTGGCTTGGCATTATCAGGATGAACTACGCGAAGCCGCCGAACGTCTCAACTTCCAGCTGGGAACCGTTTTGAAGACCCCTCTCGCAGGTCTGGTCCGCTATCATAAGCTGTAATCCTTAGTCATGGGTCTGAAGATAAACGCTCTTTTCACCAAGTGGAACCAGACGAGTCTGGTGCTTCGGATCCTCATTGGCCTTGTCCTTGGCACCATCCTCGGACTCACTGTGCCTCAGTGGAAGGCCATCGGCATCCTCGGCCTCTTGTTTGTCGGCGCGTTGAAGGCCATCGCTCCCGTCCTGGTGGCGGTCTTGGTGGCTGCCAGCATCGCCAAGGCGGGCGGCGGTTTGGGCGCCCGGTTCCGGACGGTCATCTTCGAGTATCTCTTAAGCACCTTTCTGGCAGCGCTGAGTGCTGTGATAGGCAGTTTCCTCTTTCCCGTCACCTTGCAGCTGAGCGATGTGCTCGATAAGGCGGCTCCAGGTGCGCTTTCCGATGTGTTCTCCCATCTGCTGACGAATATGGTGGCCAATCCAGTGGCTTCTCTGATGAATGCCAACTATATCGGCATCCTGTTCTGGGCCATTATGCTGGGCGTTGCCCTGAAGCTGGTAGCCAGCCGGCAGACCATCGAGGTGGTCCACGATTTCTCCAAGGTCATCACGCGGATCGTGAGATGGGTCATCCAGTTTGCGCCGTTCGGCATCCTGGGCCTGGTGTTCAAGTCGGTGTCTGACAGCGGAATGGATGTGTTCTCCACCTACGGACAGCTGGTGCTCCTACTTGTGGGGTGTATGCTGGCCAGTGCGCTTATCTTCAATCCGCTGATCTCGTTCCTGATGCTCAGGCGTAATCCCTATCCTTTGCTGTTCACCTGTCTGAAGGTGAGCGGTCTGCAGGCGTTCTTCACCCGTTCGTCGGCGGCCAATATCCCCATCAACATGGGACTGTGCAGGAAACTGAGACTTGATGAGAAGTTTTATGCGGTGAGCATCCCGCTGGGTGCTACCGTCAACATGAACGGTGCCGCTGTCACGATCACGGTCATGACCCTGGCTGTGGCACATACCGTAGGTGTCGAGGTGTCGTTCCTGTCAGCTCTTTTCTTGAGTCTGATTGCCACTTTGGCCGCGTGTGGGGCGTCAGGTGTCGCAGGCGGGTCGCTGTTGCTCATCCCCATGGCCTGTTCGTTCCTCAATATCGGCAACGATGTGGCGATGCAGGCCGTTGCCGTCGGTTTTATCATTGGTGTGATCCAAGACAGCGTAGAGACGGCCATCAACTCCAGTGGCGATGTCTTCTTCACCGCCACCGCCGAATA
>ONNY01000134.1 GCA_900319305.1 uncultured Prevotella sp. | reverse complement strand
CCGCTTTATAGAAGATCATATAGTAGAAAAGGTGAAGTATGGATTATATCGGAAATTGGTTAATGAGCTGCCTTGAGGTTAACACCTCGGGGCAGTTCCTGATTTGCAAGTTTTTCACTTTTTCACTTTTTCACTTTTGACATTTAGGAAAAGGTAAAAAAGTAAAAAGGTAAAAAAGTAAAAAGATGATGTTACCACGAGGAATTAGAAACAATAATCCACTGAATATTAGACGTTCTAAGGATCAGTGGCAGGGGCTGAGAGCCCAGCAGACAGACGCGAGTTTTTGTCAGTTTGAGAGTTTAGAGTTTGGTTGGAGAGCAGCGTTCTATCTACTCACGCGTACCTATTATCATAAGTATAGGCTCTATACCATCAGGATGATTATCAGCAAGTGGGCACCGCCCCAGGAGAATCTGACGGCAACGTATATAGAGAACGTGAGTCGATTGGCGAAGATCCCGCCTGATGAACCGATTGGTATTCCGTCGGATCAGCCCGAACGGTGGATGGCGGTTGGTGTTGCCATGGCAATTCAAGAGAATGGCACTGACAGTTTAGATTACTTCGCGATGCTGCGAGGGTGGGGACTGGCGCGTCCCACGACAGGCTCGGGAACCGTATAGTGAAAATTACGATATTCTTTTGGTTTTTCCAGAAGAATATCGTATCTTTGCCTGCGAAACCATTATCATGTGATAACGATATGAAAAAGATTCTCGTTTGTATGATCTGTATGCTGGCTATGGGAGCCGGTAGTGTGAAAGCGCAGACGCTGGACAATGCGGATGTGAACGCTCAGTGGTTTAAGACGACCATTCCTGTGGAGAATGGCGGACAGGCGCCTGACGTGGTGAAACTGTTACGTGCCTTCCACGAGGCGATGCCCACTTGGGTGGTGGGTGAGGTGCTGGAACAGGCCGACCATCCTGCCAAGGGGACGCGCCTGAGTGGTTCGGCGTCGATCTGGGACGGTAAGGAGGACGACGACTTCCGTATCCTCGTTGACAGGAAGAACGGCTATGTGGATCTGGAGTCGGAGACGGACATCGACCAGATGTCGGCCTGCGTGTGGCGTAAGGACAACGGTCACAGGATCTTCGCCATCAGTCTCTACGAACAGCACGTGATGCCACAGAACCTGCTGTGCTGGTATGACTACGACCCGAAGACGCAGAAGATGACTCCTGCCAAGGGACCGCTGGAGGAGTTTGTTCCCAGCATCAAGGATGCGGATATCGGATGGAGCCTGCCGATGACTGGTACGGACTTCACCCTCACAGAGTACTACGTGGGATTTCCTGGCATCACGCATGTGTATAAATGGGATAGGAAGCAGTTTAACTTCGACCATATTGAGATGCCCGATTTCGAGTATCGGCCAGCGGTTGACTCGAAGGCCATACATCATATCAGTGAGGGCAATGCCTGGACACACTACTGTATGCTGGATCTGACGGGTAAGGGTAACCCTTTGTTGGCCTTCTGTAACTTCTACGACGGCGAGATCGGCGACCTGATGCTGATCGGCGAGTTCAAGGGTAACCTGGTGTCACTGGGTACGATGACACAGGACGGTGAGAAACTGAATGTGTTCCGAGGACCTAAACACCGCAACGGTGAGGATCAGGTGATCGTGGTGCACCGCGACATGGCGGGCGGTCTGTGGTATAATGTGGTGCTGGGTAACCTAGTGCAGTATCAGGTGTGCGACCTGCCCAATTTCTCCGAGGCCGACGCAGGGCGCACGGTGAAGGTCACGGCTGGGTTCGGTGGTGAGACCACGGACATCATCGGCGACTTGGGAGAGTGGATTGACCTCTCCAAACTGTGGCGATGGCAACCCCTCGAGTTCAGAGAGGAATAAAATAAGAGAGGTACTCGATTGTGTCGGGTACCTCTCTTGATTTTGTCTGTATGCTTAATAACTGCGGGCGATGATGACGCGGGCCTTGGAAGGTTTGCCGCTGACCATATCGACACCGGGTGTCTGTTCTACGCCGAAGGGCACGCAACGGATGGTGGCCTGTGTCTCTTCCTTGATTTGAGCCTCGGTCTCGGCAGTGCCGTCCCAGTGGCAGAGGAAGAAACCGCCGTCCTTGACCTTCTCCTTGAACTCCTCGTAGTTGTCGCACTCGTAGATACGGGCATCGCGATAGGCCTTGGCCTTCTCGAAGATATTCTTCTGGATGTCCTCCAATAACTGCTCTACATATTCTACGATACCATCGACGGGGCGAGTCTCCTTCTCAAGGGTATCACGGCGCATCACCTCAATCGTACCGTTCTCGAGGTCGCGGGCACCCATCACCAGACGTACGGGAACGCCCTTTAGTTCGTAATCGGCGAACTTGAAACCAGGACGCTTATTGTCGGCATCGTCGTACTTCACGGTGATACCTGCCTTGCGCAGTTCCTCAATCACGGGCGTGAGGCGCTCGGTGATATGTTGCAGGTCGTCACCCTTAGAGATAGGTACGATGACAACCTGGATCGGCGCGAGTTTCGGCGGCAATACGAGTCCGTTGTCGTCGGAGTGGGTCATGATGAGGGCACCGATGAGTCGGGTAGAGACACCCCAAGAGGTAGCCCATACGTACTCGGGCTTATTATCCTTATTCAGATAGGTGACCTCGAAGGCCTTGGCGAAGTTCTGTCCGAGGAAGTGGGAGGTACCGCTCTGCAGAGCCTTACCATCCTGCATCATGGCCTCGATGGTGTAGGTGTCGAGGGCACCGGCGAAACGCTCGGTCTCACTCTTCACACCCTGAATCACAGGTACTGCCATCCACTCTTCAGCAAACTTGGCATAGACCTTCAGCATCTTCTGTGCTTCCTCTTCGGCTTCCTCACGGGTGGCGTGAGCGGTGTGGCCCTCCTGCCAGAGGAACTCTGAAGTGCGGAGGAAGGGGCGTGTACGCATCTCCCAGCGCATGACGTTACACCACTGGTTACACATCAGGGGCAGGTCGCGCCAGGAGTGGATCCAGTTCTTATAGGTGTTCCAGATGATGGTCTCTGAGGTGGGACGGACGATGAGCTCTTCTTCAAGTTTTGCTGCGGGATCTACCTCTACACCGCTCTTGTCCTCCTTGGCACGCAGACGGTAGTGGGTGACCACGGCGCACTCCTTGGCAAAGCCTTCTACATGCTCGGCCTCACGAGAGAGGAAGGACTTCGGAATGAGCAGGGGGAAGTAGGCGTTCTGAGCACCCGTCTCCTTGAACATCTTATCCAGTTGCTGCTGCATCTTCTCCCAGATGGCATAGCCGTAAGGTTTGATTACCATACATCCACGGACGGCAGACTGTTCTGCCATATCGGCCTTTACTACCAAGTCGTTGAACCACTGGCTGTAGTTATCGGCCCTTTTCGTTAATTCTTTTAATTCTTTTGCCATTGTTTTTTATCGATTTATCAATTTTGCGTGCAAAATTACACAAATTTTTAGACATAAGGACATAAGAACATATAATTTTTTTGTTTCTTTTGTTCTTTAATCAAAAAATAATTTGTATCTTTGCAGTCAAATGAACGTTTAACAATCAAAAAATGAAGAGAATTATGAAAAGTTTAAAGTCAATTTGCGTAGCACTGTGCGCAGCATTAGTGCTTTCTGGATGTAACTGGAATAATACGGCGAAGGGTACTGCTATCGGTGCTGGTGGTGGTGCTGCCCTGGGTGCCATCGTCGGTGCATTGGCAGGTAACACTGCTATCGGTGCAGTGATTGGTACTGCCGTAGGTGCAGGTGCCGGTGCAATCATCGGTAAGAAGATGGATAAGGCTAAGAAGGAGGCCGAGGCCATCCAGAATGCCCAGGTAGAAGAGGTGAAGGATGCCAACGGTCTCGACGCTGTGAAGGTGACCTTCGATTCTGGTATATTGTTCAGTTCAGGAAAATCAACACTGACGGCATCGTCGAAGGCGTCTCTGTCGGAACTCGCCAATGTACTGAAGAACAATCGCGACTGTGATGTGGCCATTCAGGGCTACACCGACAATCAGGGCTGGAAGAACTCTACCGCTGAGCAGAGTGCCCAGAAGAACCAGGCACTGTCACTGGATCGTGCTGCTGCCGTTTCTTCTTACCTGCAGAGCCTGAGCGTTCCCACTGCTCAGATCAAGAGCGTGGACGGCTTCGGTGAGCAGAATCCTGTGGCTTCTAACGCTACGGCTGCCGGACGTGAGCAGAACCGTCGTGTGGAGGTTTACATGTACGCCTCTCAGAAGATGATCAATGAGGCTAACGCACAGGCACAGTGAAAATCATTAAGAAAACATTGAAATGGATAGTGGTGGCATTCTTTGCCTCCACTATTCTTTCTGTTGTAGCCCTGCGTTTTATGGGCGGGTGAGGAACTGAAACTGAGCCACGACTGGGAACCCCTGACGAATATCTCGAAAGACCTGCCCATCGCCGTGATGGCCAGTGAGGATGCGAAGTTTCTGGAACACCATGGGTTTGATTATCAGGCGATAGAACATGCTGCCAAGCGTAATCGTCAGCATCCTGAGAAACGGAAACTGGGAGCCTCGACAATCTCTCAGCAGACGGCAAAGAACGTGTTCCTGTGGCCTGGACGCTCGTGGGTGAGAAAGGGTTTCGAGGTGTATTTCACGGCACTTATCGAACTGATGTGGCCCAAGGAGCGCATCATGGAGGTGTATCTGAACTCCATTGAGATGGGCAACGGCATCTATGGTGCCCAGGCCGTGGCGGAGGAACACTTCAATACCGATGCCAAGGACTTGACGAAAGCCCAGTGTGCCCTGATTGCCGCCACACTGCCTAACCCCAGAAAATTCTCAAGTAAAAATCCCTCAGCATACATGCTTAAAAGACAAAAGCGTATCCTGAGGGAGATGAAGTATGTAGAACGGATGGCTACCAGCCGTACTGCTGCCAACTGATAGGACCATTCCACTGCAGTTGCTGGATGGTCTTGTTCCAACTCGGATAGACATTATTATACTGCTTCCCCGGGAAGAACATACTGAGCACGCGATGATCAGAACTGATGCCGTCGAACACCTCGGTCATCGGTTTTTGAAAGGAATAAATCGAGTACCAGCGGGCCGACATCCGGTAGTAGGGCACAGCCTTCTCGAAGGCTGGTACCCAGGCGTTGAAGTAGGCAGCAGCCGTGTTCATCTTCAGGGTCTTATACATATCGTAGTTGAGTTTCATACCATTATTGATGGAGAAATAGATCACCTGGCTCAAATCAAGGGTGCCTGTAGGCTGCAGTTTGTCGCGGATGGTGCTGAGCAGGGAAGCGGTGGCTGTTGCCAGGTTCTCGAGTTCTGAGGTCTTGATGGCCACGAGGGGTACGCTATAGCCTGCCAGATCGCCTCGAACATTGATATAATAACGAGAACTCCCCACGAACGCTTTGAAGTAGAAATCCCAATACTTGTCGATAATCTTCTGATAGAAATTGGAACTGGTGTCGAAGAAGTCGGTGAGATCCTCATAGTAGGCACCTTCTCCAGGAATCTCGGCAGGTGAGGCGATGAGGTAGTCGGCGACATTACGCAGTTCATAAGCCACCTCCACACATCCGATCTCACAGCAGTCGCCAAAGATATAAGACAGTTTCGAACCGTTCATACCGTTCTTGATGGCACGGGCCATCGAGGGGAAGTTCATATAGGTGTCAGGACTGGTACTCTCATCATAACCATAGGCGCGGGTCTTCGCATAGACGATGGAGTCGCTGCGGATCAGCCAGCTGTTGGCATGGTAACTCTTGGCGGGATATTTCTCGCACATATGGCTCAAGGCCTTTTCAAGGGCAGCGGGATCGGAACTGACAGAGCCTTCGACAGTGGTGGAATCGACCACTTGTCCGTCCTTAAGACGTGCCAGATAGGGTTTCTCTGTGGCTGTGCCAGACTTATTCACATAGACGATGAGGTTCTGATTGGCATTGATGGTCTTAGAGCCTTTCTTCATCTCTTCGAAATCAGCATCAAAGAGTCCCTTTCTCGCCAGATCACTGTTGGCTGCCATATAGATCAGTACACTGCGCTCACTCTGACCAGTGGGCGAGGGAGGATCAGGCGGTGTGGGCGAAGGACTTGGATCATCACTCCCACAAGCGGCAAAACAGATAGCCAGAAGGCATAATAGTATCTTAAATTGCTTCATCATACTAATATTTTTGGCAAAGGTACGAAAAAAATGTGAATGGATGAGAATATTTGGCTTTTTTTTAGTAACTTTGCCACTCAAAAACAGAAAACAATGAGAATACTTACCATATTATTTGCCCTGCTGATAGCCTTGACAGCTGTCGGCGAAACTGCCTCAAAGCGTCCCAAGCGCGGCAAGAGATACGAGAAGACTCGTCGTTCGGCCAGACATCTCAAACATCATAAGAAAGCGAAGATCAAGGTGGTGAAGAAGATCACACCCATCGACCCCAGACTGAACGATCCCGACTTTGACCCCTTCCTGCAGTGTGAAGACACCTGCTCTCACGTGCATGGCATCGACCTGTCGCACTATCAGGGAAATGTGTTCTGGGAGACGGTTGGAGAGAACACGAAGATGGCGTATGTGTATCTGAAGGCCACGGAGGGTGGTGACAGGGTGGACGACCTGTATGAAAGGAACATCCAACTGGCGCACCGACATGGTTTGAAGGTGGGCTCGTATCACTTCTTCCGTCCGAGGACCCCGTTGAAGCAGCAACTCGATAATTTCCGTGTACAGTGCCGTCCCGGTGAACAGGATCTGATTCCGATGATCGATGTGGAGACGACAAGTGGACTGCCTACCGAGGAGTTCTGCGACTCACTAATCACCTTCCTCGGGATGGTGGAAAGGGCGTATCGTCAGGCACCGTTACTCTATACCTACCGAAATTTCTACAACAAGCATCTGGTAGGTAAGGTGGACGACTATAAACTGATGATTGCGATGTATCTGCCTGAGGAGCCGGTGCTGGCCGACGGACGCGACATCACCATGTGGCAATATACAAGCAAGGGACAGATCCTGGGTGTGAAGGGCTATGTGGATAAGAGCCGCTTCATGGGCAAACACGGGTTAAGGGATATCAGATTCAAGCATGTGCACCTCAAGGGCAGCGGTACCGATCCCGACGCTATTCCTCGATATGAGAAAGAGAGTGCACAAATGACGCGAAGAAATTGGTAAGGCCCTCGGAAGGATAGTAACGGAAATAACGGCTCGAACGGCGTACGTGACTGAACATCGCCGACGAGTTGCTGTTATGCACGAAGATACTATCGTCATCCTGTGAGAAATACCAGTCGTGGGAACGGGTGTTGGTGAACTCCAACAGTTCCTGGGCTATCTGTGAGGTCCGTTTACTCTGACGGTCAGACATAAACGGCAGATCCTCTGCATGAAATCCGAACAACAAGATCAGACATTCGCCTTCGAGTTGGCACATCTGTGTCAGACGGAGGCGTTTGATCCATTGGCGTAGTTGATCGTAGTTGATCTCCTTGCCATGCTGATGGAGCAGCAGACCTAATTCCAACAGTTGACGGATGGGCATGCCCTCGTTGAGGATATGGCGCACCACACGGACGAGTTGCAACAGCACCTGACGTGAAATGATGTCGGAGTGCTCATCGTCGAGGATATCCTGAAGTTGACTGTTGAGGACGGGGTTCGTCAGGGTGTCAGCACGCAGGAAAGTGTCTTCCTCTTCCTCCGTCTGGTGGGCAGCGATCTCGTCGTTGGCGCGTTTCCAAGTGAGTTCCTGTTTGTCGGTGAGTCGCATGAAGAACTGGGAACGACAGTTGGTGATACCCTGATAGGCATAGGGAATCACATCGTGGAGCATCGCGATCTGATAGAGTCGTTCCCACTTGAAGGCCGACATGGGCTCGATCTGCTCCTGGGCGCCAAAGGTCCCGCTGCGTAACAATCGGAAGAGGTTTCGCTGTATGATGTCCATAACTTAAGAGTATCTACGGGGGTAACGGAATAGAATTGAACCGATGGCTACAAAGCCTAATGCGAAAGGATAGTAGAGCCAGGGGATGATGCTGACGGGATTGAGGGCTGCCAGACCTGCAGCGATGAGGAGTTGGGCACCGTAAGGGATAAGGCCCTGAACGGTACAGGAGAAGGTGTCGAGGATAGAGGCACACTTCTTGTTGTCAACGCCATAGCGGTCGCCGATCTGTTTGGCGATGCTTCCGACAGTGAGGATGGCTACCGTGTTGTTTGCGGTACACACATCCACGAGGGAGACGAGGGTGGCAATACTCAGTTCTGCTCCCCGTTTGCTATTCACATGACGGGTGATGATGCGGATGAGGAAGTCGATACCGCCCTGTTGTTTGATGAGTCCCAGCATACCACCTGCCATCATCGTGACGATGATCAGTTCTCCCATCGAGAGAATACCGTCACCCATCGCCCCGAACCAGCCATAGAGGTCGAAGGCACCTGTTAAGATACCGATGACGCCTGTCATGATGAGGCCGAGAGTGAGCACTGCCATCACGTTCATACCGAGGATGGCGGTGATAAGTACCACGAGGTAAGGGAGTACCTTCACCCATTCCACGGCAGGAATCGACTGTGGTGCGTGGATGCCCTGTCCCATGATGAGATAGACGATCAGGATGATCAGGGCTGCAGGCATCACGATGAAGAAATTTACACGGAACTTATCACTGAGGCGGCATCCCTGTGTCTGGGTCGCCATAATCGTCGTGTCGGAGATGAAGGAGAGGTTATCGCCAAAGAAGGATCCCCCCACGATGATAGCCGTCATCATAGCCACATCGGTATTCGTCTCTCCAGCCACGCCTGCGGCAATGGGTACCAAGGCGGCAATGGTACCGACACTCGTACCGATGGAGAGGGAGATGAAACAGGCGGCGAGGAACAATCCTGCCAAGATCATCTGCGGCGGCAGAAGTGAAAGGGTAAGGTTGACGGTGGCGTCGATGCTTCCCATCATCTTAGCGGAATGGGCAAAGGCGCCTGCCAGGATGAAGATCCAGATCATCAACATCATCTGTTCGGTGGCTGCCCCCTTGCTGAAGATGTTGATACGCTGCATCAGCGGAAGTCCGCCGGTGATGATCACCGCATAGGCACTCGACACCATGAAGGCCACTGTGATGGGTATCTTGTAGAAGTCACCAGCAATGATGCTGGTGACTAAGTAGAACAGGATAAACACCACGAGGGGTGATAATGCGATGATTCCTTTTTTCAATGCTTTATACCTATTTATATATTATAAGGTGACGCCATTCTTGAAAATGGCAATCTCCCGATAGCCGTTAACCTCGTTCTTGGCAGGTTCACCGCTGGCTACAGAGAGCACCTTGTCGATGAACTCCGGTACGAGTTCCTGCATGGTGCGACCCTCCACGAGTTGTCCGGCAGAGAAGTCGATCCAGTTCTTCTTACGGGTAGCCAGTTCGGGATTCGTGGCAATCTTCATCGTGGGGACGAAGGTGCCGAATGGGGTCAGGTGCTGAGAGGAGGTTGAGACCTGTACTTGACAGACGGTCGCCATACTCCATCACACCACTGACGGGTGCCTTACCACACTTCTGGGTGCAGCCCAGTGCCTTATCTTCAAGGGTGGAGATACCACCGGCCTTGTTGCCCGGACTGGGATTCTCACCCACAGGTTCTCCATGTGAGAGGAAATACTCCTTAAAGTTATTGATCATCGAGACGGTCTGGTTGAAGAGACCCTCAGTCCGACAACGGTTCATGAGGATAGTCTCGGCACCGAACATCTCTGGTACCTCTGTTAATACAGATGTGCCGCCTTGGGCTACGAGCCAGTCGGAGAATTCACCCACGAGTGGGTTGGCGGTGATGCCCGAGAAACCGTCGGAGCCACCACACTTCAAACCGACGCGCAGTTTTGAAACAGGAACATCTTCGCGTTTGTCCTGTTTGGCAATAGCGTAAAGTTCGCGGAGAATCGTCATACCTGCCTCCATCTCATCTTCAACTTTCTGAGTGACCAGGAGTTTGATACGGTCCTTGTCGTAGTTGCCCAGCATTGCCATAAAGTCATCGGGCTGGTTGTTCTCACAACCCAAACTCAGTACGAGGACAGCACCTGCATTCGGATGCAGACAGATGTCGCGCAGTACCTTACGGGTGTTCTCGTGATCGCCTGAGAGTTGTGAACATCCGAAGTTATGATGCCAGGCATAGATGGCGTCGATACCTTCTTCGCCTGTCTCTTTCTTCAGTTCACTCACCAGTCGTTCAGCAATGCCATTCACACAGCCGACGGTGGGTACGACCCATATCTCATTACGCACACCCACATCACCGTTCTTGCGGACAGGGTTATAGGTGTATTCAAGGGTACCGGAGAGATTCGTCTTCAGATTGTTCTCATTCACCCAGTCGCCTGCCTTCAGGTCGGCTTTGGCATGACCGATGGGATAGCCATACTTGATGATGTCAGTACCTTGGGGGGCATCCTTGATCAGGATCTTGTGCCCTGCTGGCGTGTCTTGGTTGACGGTAATCTTCAGTCCGTCAATCTCAATGATGTCACCCTTCTGTTTCGGCTGCAGACAGACTACCACACTGTCGGCAGGATTAATTTTTAAAAATGTAGCTTGCTCCATAATTCAATTGTTTGTATTTGTTTTAGTACTTAAATAGCCGTACGGCGGTAGAAATCCACATTCTCCTTGGTAAGGATTTCTATAGGCATGTAGTTGACAGGGTTTACCTCACGCTTCATGACAATAGCGTTGAAGAGGGCATCGACACTGGCGTAGCCCTGCTGATAGGCATGCTGGGCAATAAGGAAGGAGATGCTGCCATTACGCACGCATTCTTCATTCTTCGGCACCATATCGTAGCCCATGATCTGGATGTTTCGACGGTTGGTGCGCTGCAGGAATGATCCCACGAGATGTGCCTTCGAGTTGAAGGTGATGCAGTGATGCACCAAAGGATGCTCCTTAAAGAATTTCTCAAGGATGCTGTCATATTCCTTATGTTCTTCATCGAGGGGCAGATCCACCTCGGTAATCTTGATTTCAGGGAAATGATCCATCATATAGTGACGGAAGCCTGTCTCTCGGTTGGCCTGCTGTTTGGAAGCCACCTTACCATCACGCGTCTGCTTGACGAGGGCCACCTCTTTCTCACGACCAGCGATCAGCATCAGCATTTTTGCAGCGAAGTAGCCACTGGCGAAAGAGTCCTGTCCGAAGAAGGATAACGGTTTCAGATCAGGCATGTAGGAGTCGAGAAGCACATAAGGAATCTGACGATCAGTGAGTTTTTCCGTGAAACGGGCTGTCTGCTCAAGCGTGGCAGGTACGATGATGACACCGTCGATCTTGGCTGTCAGGAACTCACGGACCATCTTTGTGAAGGCGGCAGCATTGAAACGCTCATAATAGACGAACTTCAACGTGATACCGAAATCACGACGGAACTGGCAACAGGCCTGGGCACCTTCTTCGATCTCGTCCCAATAGGCATCCTGTTCGTGCTTGGGCAGCACCACATAGAAGGTATAGGTCTTATTGTAGGC
>ONNY01000034.1 GCA_900319305.1 uncultured Prevotella sp. | reverse complement strand
CAGGTCGAGCACGCCCACGAAGAGTGTCACGAACATTGCATTGTCGTTCTCCTCACTCATATACGTATTCATGTTTGTCACGATCCGCTCAGGCAGGATCTCCTGTGACGATGCCGCCCTGAACAGATGTTTCGTCACCGTCATCAGCATGGCGGCAGGCACCCCCTTGCCCGACACATCGCCGATACAGAAGAACAGGCGTTCGTTGCGGATAAAGAAGTCGAACAGATCGCCACCAACGGCCTTCGCCGGTGTAAGCAGACCGAAGAGGTCCAGATCCTGACGCTCCGGGAATGGCGGGAACTTCTTCGGAAGCATCGACTTCTGGATGTTGCCCGCCAGTTCCAACTCACGTCCGATCGCTGCCTGGGAAGCTGTGGTCATCTTCAACTCCTCCACATACTGCGTCAGCGACTGCTGCATGTGTTCGAAAGAGTTGTGGAGCAGGCCTATCTCATCTTCACTGTTAATCTGGGGCAGCGGCGTCTCAAAGTTTCCTTTGGCTATCTCCCGTGCCGAGAGGGCGAAGTGGGTCAACGGCCTCGTCAGACGGGTGATATCCCGACGACACATCAGGTTGATGCCTATCACCGTGAGCAGCATGAACAAGGCCACGAACTTCACCAGCAGGTCGCCCGGTCCGTAGAGCGACGCCACAGGCACCACAATCATCATCGACCATCCCGTAGATCGCAACGGTGCATAATACACGATGGCTTCGATACCGTCGAACATCATCGGCTTGTTACCGCTCTTTCCAGCCATCATGCCCTGCATGATCTCATCGTCCTCAACGCCAGGCGACTGTCTGGCATCCTCGAAGAAATTCTTCTCCAAAAGCTGCGAGTGGTCATGGTGAGTGATGTATGCGCCATCATGCCCGATGATATAACTATGAGCCAGATCCGAATACGACAAGTCTTTAATGACGATATGCCGATGGGCATGACGGTCGTTCATCTCATCATCCTGTTTCTCCAACATATCAGAGAGGACATCCAGACGTATGTCAATACCCATGACGCCAGCCTTTCTGCCCTGAGGGTCTGAGATAGGATAAGAATAGGAGCAAATCAGCGCCTCGGCACCATCATCGTCGAAATAAGGCTGCGACCAGCAAGGCTTCCCCGTCTTAAAAGGTTTCTTAAACCATTCCATCTCAAGATAGTTGTGGTTCTCGCCGGCTATCTGTCTGGACACCAACCGCCCGTTCTTACCCTTTTTCATATAGGGCTCATACAGATGACCTTTCTGCGGGTAATAATCCTCTGCCAGTGCCATACTGACGCCATAGACGTCAGGGTTACATTCCAGGATCTCCTGCAGGACGATCTCCAGACCTGCGGGCTCATGCAAGGTCTCTTCGATGTCATGCACATTATTAATAGCAGCAACCTCCACGTTCGACAGCAGGCGGCTGATGCTCTCATTCGTCCGTTCCACAGCTTCCTGATAGCGTCGCTCCGCCTCATCGGTCATAGCTTTCTTCACCACAGCCGATACGATCAGCGTGATGACCAACATCACCAACAACAGAGTGACCGTGATCCACATGGTCAACCTGTTGGCGAAGGACCTCTTGACGCTGGGATGTTTCATCGTCCTCAATTGAATTATTCGTCGAAGAGTTTCATGGAACTGGTGACGTCGAAGCCAGCATGACCCTGATCGTCATCAGCATGATCAGTCAGATAGTGCTGGTGAGCCTCGTCGATCTCGCCGAGTTTTTTCTGATAGAGTTCGTCACAGGTCTGAAGAGTCTCCTCCCGAGTGCGCTTAAGCACCCTGGTAACCTCGGTGAAATCCTCGACCGACAGCCTGCCCTCCAGTTCAGGCAGTTCCGTCATGTAAACGGCACAAGCCGCATCGATCTCGGCCTTACACTCCTCATAGAACACCTTGGCGGTGTCGTTCAACAGTTTACGACGGTCCTTATCAACCTCAGGCATCGTATAGACGATGTGCTGGTTGTGATTGCCGTAGTCCTCCCGCACCAGTTCCATCTTAAACTCGGGGTGTACTTCGAGGATAGCAGCGATGATGGCCTGCAGATGGTCGGGCACGTTGGGGTAGATCTCAAAACGGAAGTCATCGGGGGTGGCCACCTTCGCCACATCCTCCAGATTGTAATCGCGCTCTGCCATTACGGTAACGGGCAGCAGCGCTCCCAACTCTGCTTTCACACAGAGGTTGGCATAGCGGTAACTCAACAGCGAGAGATAGGCATTCAACTTTTCTTTCAGTTCCTTAACGGCTGCTGTGATATATATATTCATATTCTTATCTTATTTCTGTTATTACCAAAATTCTACTCTTCCTTCGGGGCATCCTGAGCCGTGAGTTTCGCACTCAGACTGTCACCGCCGCCGGGTGCGCCGGCAGCCATGCCGTCTTCGATGTTCGGTGTCTTGAAATGTGAGCCCACCTGAACGTCGTCGCCCGAGATCTTCGGTGCTTTCAGTTCACCCTTCACCTCGGTCTTGGCATTGACGGTGGTGTCGCCAAAGACATCGGTCTTGCTACCGCCCACAGCCACATTGCCGCCGTCGAGTTGGAGTACGGCCTTGGCCTCGCCCTGCTGGGCTTCGAAGGTGGTGTCGGCAAAGAGACCGACGGTGTCGGAAGCGGCTTGCAGGAGTTTGCTCTTGACCTCCTTCGACGTGGCACCGACGAACATCTGTTCTGCCATGAGGATCATCGAACTGCCCTCCATCAGCTTGCCTTCGGCATCGACGGGTGAGAGGTCGGTCTTCTCGGCACGGACAGCGATGCTGCCGCCCTTCGTCAGCGCCTTCTCCTTCGTCTCGCCGTTCTCAATGTCATAGTCGGCACTTGCCACGGTCAGTGTCTTCGATTTCACGATGATGTCGCCCTCAGCTGTCATGTTGGCCTTGGTCAACTTACCCTCGTCATCCACCTCGATGTTGGCAGAGCCTTCGGTGCTGACCTCGATGGTCTTGGCACGGAGCTTGAGGGTGCTGTCGGCTGTGAGCTGCTTCTCTTTCAGTTTCTTGTCAGCCACCTCGTAGTCCGCTCCCTCGATGGTGATGTTCTTCGAACGCAGTGTGAAGTCGCCTTCGGCCGTGTGGGTGGCAGTGGTCAGACAGCCCTTCTCGTCGTAGGCGGCATCGACCATGCCTGCTGTGGTCATGTTGATGTTCATCGCCTGGATGCTCACCTGACCCTTCTCCTTCAGTTTTCCGTCAGCCTCCAGAGCGGCAATGCCCACCTTGTTGGCTTTGATAGAGATGCCCGAGCCATCGTTGTCGCGCAGGTTGCCATCGCCATCGACAGATGCCATACTGATGCGCTCACCCATAATACTGACGTTGCTGCCCGTAGGCTGCTTCAGGAACTCATCGCCCTTCTTGATCTTTGACTTCACGTCCTTCAGGCATTTCAGCAGGCGGTTGGTCTCTGAGAGCATGGCCAGCACTTCGGAATAGCCGCGGGTCTCCTCGACCAATGCCTCAGTAACGGTCTCCACCTCTGCATTGACAGTTCCCACCTCATCGTATTTAGCACGGATGTCGTGTTCGTTCTTGACGAGCTTCTCCTTCTTTTCCATCAGCTCTTCCAATTCCTTGATCAGTGAGGAGAATGACTCCTTATGGTCGTCAGCCTGCTCCTGAAGGGCACTCTTCCGGTCTTCCAGTCCGTTGATCTGGAAGTCGAGCAGTTTCTCCTTGCGTTCAGATGCCTGGGAGGCACTGATCTCCAACTGCTTGTCGGCATGGATGCGCAGACCACCATTAGAGGTTGGCGGTACAGCAAAAGCCCCCTGCGCATCATCGCTTTGGATGACGATGCTACGCGCCTGACTGATGACCTCCGATAAAGAACCGACCACATGTTCGAGACCGTCGGTGCCGGGGTCTTCAGCGATCTGACGGATGCTCGCCGCACGGGTCTCCACCCGTCCGCCATTGCCTGTGGCCTGCAGATCGACCTCCGTACCGCGCACGATGATCTTCGAGGCCGAACCCTCATAAAGGATTCCGTCGGCATCCACATTGCCTAAGATGATCTCCGGTGCCGACAGGATGATACATCTCCTCGTGCATCTGCCTGCGCATGTCCTGCATGTCGGCCTTGCACTTCCTG
Source organism: uncultured Prevotella sp. (assembly GCA_900319305.1). Taxonomy (GTDB): domain Bacteria; phylum Bacteroidota; class Bacteroidia; order Bacteroidales; family Bacteroidaceae; genus Prevotella. The sequence continues at coordinate 18,114 of ONNY01000034.1, read as the reverse complement.
ATCTCTGCCAGGTCTTTCTCGACGCTGCTCTCAAAGGCAGACATCTTCTTTTCCCAATCTTTAAATATATAGTCCATACTACGTAAACCTTATTAATTAATTAAAGAGAGAGCAATACCTTCAGCAGTTGCTCACGGTTACCGAGATTCGACTGTGTCTCCGACTCCAATTTCGCGCCATTGAAGTGGAGCGTGGAACCGTCGTTGTCGGAGAAGAGAATCTGACCACCTTGTTTCGCCCAGATCTTATTCTCCAATGCAGACTGCACAGGATTCTGGAATCTCTTTTTGATGGGTTCCCAAAGACCATCCATGAGGAAAATCATGAATTTATTGCCAAACGTACCTTTATGGTCGAAGTGGGTCATCATATTCTTCCAATTGTAGGTGGTCATCATCTTGCTATCGACGATGTCGTTCTCGCCGAAACCAAGGTTGAGGAACTTGCCTTCCTTGTTCAGTTCGCTTTCCGACACCTTCACCAGATACATGGCTGCCAACTTTCGTCTGAACAGACGATGCCCGTTCTTATTGGAGAACAGATCCTCAACCCACTCCGCGAAGTCGCCCTTCGGAGCGTCGTCGCCATATTTGTTTTGCCATTTGGTCAATGCCTCATTCGCATAGTCCTTGAAAGCATCCTTCGCGGCCTTCTTGAACGTATTGTCGTCGGAATAGTCTTCAAGCAGATCGGGGAGGCCGAGCACATGCTGGTGCAGGGCATAGACCTTACTGGCATAATCCAGAATCTCTGCGCAGAAGAAGTCGTCCTTCTCGTCGCCACTATAGGTTGAGCCACAGTACTCCACATCCTCATCCTTCATCTTATCAGGATAGCCACCGCCGATGAACTTTACCTCATCCCATCCATCCATCTTGATGGTGAAGGCTTTCTCACGGATGTCAGGATCCTTGGGATCCTTCAGGAAGGTCTCTGCCACCTCATGGTAGTGGGAGCTGGCATTAACGGCCTTCGTCCACATCTGCTGGTAGGAGGTGAAGAAGTTGTTGACCCGCTCGTTGAGGTCGTTCAGCACCTCAATGAGTTCGACGTAGAATTTCTCCAGTGAGTCGATCTTGTCCTGAGCGGGGAAGTTCTCTGCCTTGATCATTGCCGTACCAGGGCCAGCCTCCAGTTTCAGGTAACGCTTCGACTTGATGAGCGTGGTACCCTCCACAGGCTTGACGGCAATCTCAAACATGTGGCGGAACAACGACAGGTCGGCAAAGGCTGCGGGGCCCAATATTTCATTAGCTGCGCCAGGTCCAGCAGCCATAGCCTGCTGCCCCAGCCATAAGAGACCTGCACCGATGCCTTGGACGCCTGTGAGGAAAAAATTGGCTACCTTCTCGAGTTTCGTCTTCGAAGTCTTCCACAGCCAACTGCCACATTTGTAGTCCGGGTCGCCGATACCTTCAGGCGTGATGTTGGTGCCAGAGGTCATCGTCAGGTTGTTGCCAGCCTGGATGTTAACGTTCTTACCCCTGATATTGATGTCGCCGTTGGGGGCATCGATGTTGATGCCGGTGAAGGCACTGACATTGACGGTGCCGAACGGTGACTTCACGTTGATATATCGGTCGTGGGTTGACATCTCTATCTCATAGACACCATAACGGTCGCCGATATGGATACCGCCCGCCAGATCCCTGTCCTTAGGCAGCATGGAGAAGCCTGCGCCCACGATTGGTCCCCAGAACTGAGTACCAGGATTCAGACCATAGATAAACTTATCGCCCTTGGAAGGATCGCTGAACGTGATATGATGGCCGTTGGGTGACATGATGGACATCGACACCTGTCTGTCGGTTCCGAACTGTATGCCAGGGGCTGCTTTGCGCTCAATGCCTTCGGCAGGTTCAAGGGTGTTCTTCGAGAACAGGCTTCCCACGACATAGGGACGCTCCACATTGTCGTTGTCGAAGTTGATCAGCACCTCGTCGCCTTTCTGCGGTCGGAAGAACGTACCACCGCCAGGCGTCGCCATCGGGGTGGCCACGCGAATCCAAGGCGAAGCCATGTCGATGACATCCTTGTCGATCTTCTCCTTGATCTTCTCGACCTGTGACTGACCGTCCTTGATCTTCCGATTCTCATCTTCCAGGTCTTTGCTGGTGGTCGCCATGTCCTTGACGGCCTTATCGTAGGCTTCCTGTTTTCTGGCAATCACCTTGTCACCTTGCTCCTCGGCGGCAGCCTTCATCTCGGCTTCTTCTTTCTCGGATTGCTTGATCTGCTGTTCTTTCTTGGTGATCTTCTTATCAATCCTGCTGATGTCGTCATCCATCGCAGAGATCATGTGGTCCTCCACTTCTATCTCTGACTTTTTCTTCTCAATCTCCGATTTGAAAGACTTCGGGTCTTTCTTTAAGGTAGTTATCTCTGCTTCTTTCTCAATGATTTTCAGCTTGGAGTCGGTCTGTTTCTTTTCTAATTCTGCCCGCTCCTTCTTCAGATCCTCGATGTCTTTCTCAAGTTCAGCACGTTTGTCTGCCTTTTCCTCCAGCATCTGCTGACGCTTCTCCTTTGAGGCCTTGCTATAGCACTTTAGTTCACTCAATTCATTAGAAAGGTGCATCTTGTAAATCGACAGTTGCTGCAGTTCGTCTTTCAGGCCTTTCTTTTTCTCCCTGACCTGAGCCAGACTCGTCTCAGTCGAGGAGAGTTGTGCCTTCAGTGCACCTTTCTCGTTGTCGGCGATGAAGGCCGTCTGCGGACCAGACTTGCGGATAACGGGCACTGGCTCCACGGGCGGGATGAACTTCTCCTTCTTCTCCTTGTCATTCTCGTCATAAAACGAAGGAATAGCCTCTATCTTCAACGAATGCATCATTTCGTCCTGTTGTATCTGGATGATGACATAGGTACCCGCCATACCATTGACACTGATCTTCTGACCTAACTTCACATTGACAAAGCCGGCACCCATGTCGATGCAGATAATCTTACTCTGTTGTTCCGCCTCGTGCTTGTGGATGTCATGATAGTAATCAATCGTGGTCCAACCTTCTTCATTCAGTGAGGAGAACTGTACCACCTTGTTCTTGTCAGACTGTTCCTCCTTGTTATCATAGGGTTTCAGATGATGCTCACCCTTCTGCTGGTTGGTGTTGTTGGTCTGAGAGTTTCCCGACATCACCAGGAGACCTTCGGCTATGCCCAAACCTACGATAGAAGCAACCATATCAGTGCCAGTGGTCAGCGCCTTGATGCTATTCAGTGCCTTGAAGGCCGGTCTGTCATAATAGTTTTCCCGCTTGAGTTTTGAGAACTTATCCTTATAGAGCGGGAAGATATACTCATCGTTGGCTAACTCCGCATTGCTCGACGTGTTGGCGGGGAAGGCATCTTCAGGATAGCCCGTCGACAACTTATCAATGACGGTCTGGTTGAGGTCTTTCAACTGTCCATTCCCATCCTTCATACTGTCACGGGTATAGGCCTTGATGTCAAGCGGGGCCGGAGAGGTGCTGCGCTGGGTTACCGACAGGAAATTATCGATGACCACAGGATCGCCGCTGTCAGGCAGACCTAACGTCAGTTCACCATTCTCGAAGAAGAGGAACTCACCACAACGGTTGGACGTACGTACCAGGAAATCGTAGAACGATTCGTTGTACTGCACCAGGTATGGCTGTATGAATTCCGAGGGGATGTTCATCGTCGTCTGTTCATCATTGGTGCCAGGAACGACCACCTGCTCATCATATTTCAGGAATCTCAATCCCTTGATGTTGGTCTTCACCAGAGGTTCTCCGGTTTTTGCCAACTTTCCGAAAGTAAGACTCTCGGGCTTCAGGATACCCGAACCGAGTTTACGCGCCACATAGGCCTTACTATACTGGTTGAGTGTCATCAGTTTGTCCATACTGAAGATATGCAGTTTGACACACATCTTCGTACCATTCACATCGCGCAGTAACTGGGGCTCCACCTCATGAATATAACAGTTCTCCGCGATGGTATAGACACTGGCACGGTCGGAGTTGTTGGCAGTGCTCACTGGGGCGAATTCCAGTTTGACCCGCCTACGCAGGAGTGTCTCAGTCACATCCTCAAACGGCGGAACCGTCGTTGCCTTTTTGCCTGAGGTATCGGTGATACTTTGCGTGATATCGAAGACAGCCACAATCTCTGTGGGCTGATAGATCCTCTTGATCATCTTGAACCCAAGAAGCACAACGTAGTAGGCTACGTCTTTCTCCTCATCATCAAACAAGTTGCTGACACCTTGTTCCAGTGTCAGTTTCTCGGATTTCTCCTCCGATATAAGACTGCCCAAGGTCAGCCTATAGACAAAAGAAGCGCCATTGGGAGTTGTTGTTACATTATCCATCTACAGCAATATTTAAACAAACTGAAAACATTTATCAAATCCCGTTGCCTTAAAGATATCCATGAGTTCCGAAGCGGCACCCTTGATGAAGATCTTACAGCCGTTGGCCTTCGTGTTCCTCAGAAGGAGTAAGAACAGCCGCAGACCACTCGAAGCGATATATTCGAGTTTCGTGCAGTCGAGCGTGATCTCCGTATCTTCCAACTCGTACAGCTGTACAAGCTGTTCGCCCACCTCTTCAGCGATATAGGAGTCTAAAATACCTTCAAAAGTGACGAGGGCCTTACCCTCTGTAGTTTCAATTGTAGTCTTCATATAGTCTCAGTAATTTATGTATTTTTAATGTTTAATCTTTATTGTCAATATCGATTCCGTTGTTTCGTCTTACGTAGTAGCATTATGTCGGCAAAGATACAACTTATTTTCGGAAACTCAGCAAAAAAAACAATGATTTCTTTTGTTTGGCGCGTAACTTTATGTAACTTTGCAACCATGCTAACGGAAAAGACGATGGAAAAGCTGCGCATTCTGGCGGAGTCGGCGAAATATGACGTGTCATGTTCGTCGAGCGGCACTGTGCGCAAAGGCAAACAGGGAATGGTAGGCTCTACTGTCGGCGGTGTGGGCATCTGCCACTCGTTTGCCGACGACGGACGCTGCATCTCCCTATTAAAGGTGATGCTCACCAACTACTGCATGTACGACTGTGCCTACTGCATCAATCGTCGTTCAAACGACATCAAACGCGCCACGCTCTCTGTCAGCGAACTCGAGGAGATCACGATGGAGTTCTATCGGCGCAACTATATCGAGGGACTTCACAATGGAGCGCCTCACAGCCATTGCCCGCGACCTGAGGTTGGTGCATCGTTTCAACGGCTATATCCATCTGAAGAGCATCCCTGGCTGTTCGCAGGAACTGCTCAACGAGGCAGGGCGCTATGCCGACCGCATGAGTGTGAACATCGAGATACCCAAAGAAGAGTCACTGAAGCTGTTGGCACCAGAGAAGGATCACAAGAGCGTTTTTACGCCGATGAAGATGATTCAGCAGGGAGTGTTGGAGAATAAGGAAGACAGGAAGAAATACCGTCATGCCCCCCGTTTCGTACCCACCGGGCAATCCACGCAGATGATTGTAGGAGCTACGAAAGAAACTGACAAGGACATCCTGCAGATGTCATCCATGCTCTACGGACAGCCCACGATGCGACGCGTGTATTATTCGGGCTATGTCAGTGTAAACACATACGACCCGCGATTGCCGATCTTAAAACAACCGCCGTTGGTACGCGAGAACCGCTTGTACCAGGCCGACTGGCTGTTGCGCTTCTACCACTTCAAGGTGGAAGAGATTGTCGATGACCTGCATGCCAACCTCGACTTGGAGGTCGATCCCAAACTCGCCTGGGCATTGCGACATCCAGAGGCTTTCCCTGTGGATATCAATACGGCCGACTATGAGCAGTTGCTGCGTGTCCCAGGACTTGGGACAAAATCTGCTTGGCTCATCGTCAACTCACGTCGTTTCAGCCGCCTGACCAGCTACGACCTGAAGAAGATGGGTGTGGTGATGAAGAAGGCGAAGTATTTCATCACTTGCAACGAGCTCACCTCGCAGTTCTCCCAGCCCATCGTCGGCATCAACGAACTCCACCCAGAGCGTCTCCGTCCACTTCTCATCAGCAAGGCCCAACAAAAACGCGCCGCCGAAGAACAACAACTCACCCTCGACTTCAAGGAAGAATGATCAGCGGAACCGACCCCTGGTCACTAAAAAATGTTAACTTCAAAATCGGTCGATCTGATCATTATTTTTATGCAGGAACTTTTTTCTCTCTTTTGTAGGGTAGCTTTGAATTTTTTAGTTCCATTTGGAAAACAATCAAAGGAGCCCCCGATTTGGAAAACTCCTTTGTATCATTGCAACTATCTATATCTAAGTTATTATCAATTCCCAGCAACTCAAATTAAAAAAAGTTAAGGGGTATTCCACAGTTAGGAAGCACCTCTATTAAAGGTAAAAGAGAATCACCATGCCTTATCCAACATTAGAATAAGCACTATGTAGTTAATTATTGGTACGACTACACATATTATGACGGAGGATTTCCAGTAGTTCCAACCTATCGTTTGGAATTTGAGCAGAAACTCAACGGAAAGTTGGAATGCAGTGTCACACCATTGCCCCCAAAAATTCCGTTTGCTCCAAAATATATAACCCCATAAGATTAACCATAGAGGTGTGAATATAGGTAGCTTGATAATCAAGTCAAGTATGATGCACCAGCTCTGTGGAATCAGAAAATAATAGACGATAATGTTTACCTCATTATAGGTCATTCTGAACCATCTCCCCACTAGGTGCAGGATTGCTGCTGTCATTCCAAAGATCCCTAAGATAAGGAGTGTAGGAATCTGAATAATTCTGGTCTTTAATTTTTTCCACATATTCATTTTGCTGTTCTTCGGTTAAGTTGTTAAAGAATCTCTCAAATGTTTTAAGTGTTTTCATTTCTTCACTTGACATATTCAGGGGTTGACATTTGTCGTCAATGCACATCCCAGCTCCAGCAATTAGTATTAACCAACCTGCAAGAACCAAAGCAATAATGAAAAAGAGAATCAAGTAGTCTATCATTAGAACAATTATTAGTGAAATGCCTTTGGGAGTTTCCCTTTGGCGGTACAAAGTTACAACATTTATTTGAAATATCCAAATCTCATTAATGGTCTAGTTATTAGTGAGTTAGCTGTTTGGCATGTTTTTTGCTGTAATCTGGTTTTGGAAGAAAAAAGCTATAAAATCACGCTGCATATCCTTTTTTTGATGAAGTGATGAACTTCAAAAAGGCTATAAAATAGATGCTTTCAAAATCAAGTGTAACTGCAAATTGCAAAAAATCTCCTTTAATATAGATTCTAAAAAAGTTAGTTACATTTCTAGGGAGCTCCATAGAAATTGATTTTTAGCTGGAAATGTAATCTGCTAAATGCTCTTCTTTCTATCTTCCTCTAAATAGTGGTTTATAAACCAATTCTTACACAAGATTTCATTTATTTTGCGGTTAAATAGATCTTTTAGATAAGCTTCATTAGGGAGATAGGGATAGCCAGCATTGCTATTAACCTCCAACGTCTGTTCTTCTTCATTTATCCAATAGGCTGTTACAACACTATAACCAAAATTTGATTGGTTAATAGCACGCTTTAGCCTTTCCACTTCCTTCAAATCATCCAACTTGATTGTTTTCCAGCAATGTTCGGTAATCTCGATATATCGTAGATCATAATCAAAACTAATTGTGAAACACACATCATTAAGATAGGACATGTCTTCATCAGAATCGAAACCTTGAAAGTAGTCTTTATTGTCTGTATTTAAAAAGAAAGGATAATAACCATCCTCATCAAACTTACTTTCATTGCCCATTTCTGCCATAATCTTAATTACGGTATCTTGCATTTCCTTGATCTTCTGATCTTCTTTTAGAGATAACTTACTCTTCTTGTTGGACATAATGATATTGTTGTTTTTTGTGAATCTGCTGCAAAGTTACGAATTAAAAATGAAAAGTCCAATTACTCACTATGATTGCTGGTATCTGTTATTATAGTAATTTAAACCATATGTCTTCTGGATGTTCTCCAATAATATCATGTACAACATTACAAAGCCATATGTCTTTATGAAGGAAACGTCCATGATTCATAACTTCATATGTCCCACCTAATTCATCATGTTTAACAAGATGTAAATGGTACATATCAGGATCATATTCTAAGCTAATTCTAAGATTAACATATAAACCATCAGTTGTTAGAACGTCTAAGAATTTATCAGCACCATCAACCATTTCAAGGTCTTCTTGGTCTCCGTCATAATCTGGAAGAACAACAAACCATCTGCCATCTTCCCATTTCTCAAATGTTAACTCCATATTGTTACCGATACTCATTTGGTATCCTCTTTTTTCCATAATTCTAATAAAAAATCACTATCTTGCATAATATCCTCTATATCACAATCGGTTTTATTCTTATTAGCTTCAATATACTCATCGATCAGTTCATCAATGCTTTTATGATCTGATTTGTTAACTGATTCTTTACACATATTAATTCTATTTTAATGTTATTACCAATGATATTTTCTAATAAGTTGCTTAAAGACAGGCTCGTCCGTTATAGAAGCAAAGAGCAAGGCGCAAGTACGTATCTTTAGCACACCTAAGTTACTGAACACATCATAAACAGACTTATCACTATCCAATAAGACTTGAAAAGCTCTGATAAGTCTTTCCCTTAGTATAGGATGCTCGATGTATGCTTTTGCTTCTTCACGACCGTTGAGGCCATAGAAGTCTGTGAGTTTACTTGTACCAGACCTTTTCAACTGAGGATATACGTACCTTACCCAACATTCAAAATCGGGTTTGCCTTCTTTGATCTCAATCAGGGCTTGTTCATATAAGGTGTTACCATGAATGGTTTTACCCTCTTGTGCTGTTATGAATCTTTGTAAATCTGCCATCATTTAGTAGTCTCTATAAAATATTGCACAACGCTTACCTTCCATACGGATGAATTTATAAGTCCTGTTAATATATTCATCCTCATACCCTTTTTCACACTGGATTAGTTTGTCTACAAAAACATAATCTTTTATTTCATCCTTTTTCATTTCAAAAGAGGCTCTGGAGAAATCGAGTAAATCATAATTGCGATCGTCAAATATTATTCCTAATACAAGATTATACTCTTCCCTCCTTCTGTCTTCCTCCTCACAGAATTTGTAAAACTCCTTGGCGAATTCATCACACCAGTCTTCTAATTCCTTATTTGATTCTTCTTCGGTCATATTGTTTTAAGTTTGTTATTATTCCACCTTCTTCTCATTCTAACTGCAAAGTTACAACTTTTAGCGTAAATTTCTAATTCATCAAATCATTATTTTATATTTATCATTCATTTTCTTGCCTATTTAGAATCTCATTGGCTTTATAGTGCTTTCTGTGATTTGAATCGTGTCATTTGTTTCATCGTCAATTATCAAAAGAGGTAGTAAATCATGCGTAATTATCCAGTTCATAATATCATGGAACACCACACCAGCCATTCCTCCACCACTTGCAGGTAGTCCCAACTTATTTATGGAGACGATCATACTGTATTTAGGCTTATCAGCAGGGAAGTAGCCACAAAATGCTAGTTGGTATTCAACTAAAGGGGTGCCTACTTCATTGTAATAATCATATTCATTTACTTGTGATGTACCTGTCTTTCCAGCGACACGTATAATAGGTGATCCAGCTTTTCTGCCTAAACCTTGACTAACCACGTGATCTAAAATGACCTGCATCTTTTTAATGTTATCTTTAGATGCAATCTGTGGGTTAATGATCTCTATCTCACCTGTTTTCAGTGTAGGCTTCACCATCTTACCATCATTAGCAATAGCATTATAGAAAGTCAACATCTGGATAGGAGCTATTTTACGGTTGTAACCGATAGCACTCCAGATGATAAACTTATTCACCCAATCTGAATCTTTTGGAGAATCATAGGTAGTTGGTTTGAGCCCTTCTATTCCATTAATGAAATCTGGTTGTCCGAAGCTCATTTTGTTTAAGTCATCAAAGAAATCCTGTTCATGACCTTTATAAGACTCCCAAACTGGCACACCGATTCCGATGTTTGAACTGACCTCTAAAGCTCTTGCTAGATTCATATCTCCATAGCCGCCTCTTCGCCAGTTGTGATCCCTCAGAACCCAGTTATCATCAAGTCCCCAGACTCCTACTCCTGTATGTACAACATATGTACTATCTATTCCCCTTTCAAATAATGTGAGTAAAGAGGCTGTTTTCATTAACGATCCTAACTCCTGTTGATAGGCAAAGTTTTGGCATGGTTGGAACTTACCTTCATAGTTACGCTCCAGTCCTGACATAGCCAATATCTCACCAGTCTCAACATCCATCACAATAGCTTGACCTTGTAAACAGTTCCCTATTTCTGTCATATTAGCATCTAGGATGGAATCTACAGTAGCTTGTAATTCTGGAACAATAGTTGGATCACCAATTTTCTTCCCAGTTTTTATCTTTATGGTTTGCTGTGGAGATAACGAGCTGTGAATGATCATCCCTAAGACCACACATAATATCATCAATGCAATGGCTGAAATAGAAATCATCCATTTTTCTTTCTTACTCATTTTATGTGGCTTCCCCAGTACCTGTAACTCATCATCTATCATAGTTTAGCCTCCTTTCCTGTTTCTGATTCTATAAGAGCTTTCAACTGTTTCAGAGCTTCCTTAGATGCCTGTAGGTCAAAAGCAATGTTAACATCCATATTTGACATGATTAGCTGTTGTTTATTAGGATTGATTTTAAAGATGTGAGCACGATTCACTATTAGCTGTTTACCAATGCGAATAAAGGTCATAGCATCCCTTCCAAGCTGTTCTTCTATCATCTGCTGGAAGTGGGCAAGATTCATAGTAAACACCTGTTCCGTTTTATCATGTAGTACCATTGTGGAGTAGTTGCCATCAGACACCACATAAACGATTCGTTCAGGTCTCACCCTGACGAGTTCATTTGAGTTTGATATGATTAGTACCTTGCTTCCCATTTTCGCTACAAAGTTACGAAAGATTTTAGCATTATCAACAACAATCCCGCCATCTTGTATGAAATGGCGAGTTTGTTGTACGAAATTAGTCTTCCGTATCTTCTGGCAGCTCCTGAATTCTATCGACAGGAGGCAAATAGTCTGAGGCTTTTTCACTTGAGATTACGGAACGGCCAGTCTGTGCCTCTAGTTTCTTCCTTGCGTCGCCAGCTATTTTCCCACCCTTTCGAGCTACAGCAGCACTCTGTTTAAAACCTTTTGGATTCTGAGCCTTGCTGATTTCTGTGGTTGAAGCCTCCGCCAAGATATTCAATGCCAACTCTATGTTTGTCATGTTGTCACGCAGGCTTTCCTTCTTCAGACCCTTGAAATGTTTATACTGTCTCGTTGTCTTTCCACTCCAAGCCTGAGTGATGATGTCCGTTAGCGAGGCATACTGTTGTCCTTCCTTTACGCCAGCTCGATCCCATTCATCTGTTAATCCTTTGCGAACTTCGATACTCTTCAGTCTCTGGTTAATCCATCTATCTGAATAACCTAGTCTGCGATAGTCCGCATAGGCTTGCTCAAAATTCAACTCTGGATCTTGCATTTGGTCGATACGCCGGGATGCAACCTTTGCCATCCATTGTTTAAATGGCTCTGCTTTAGGCGATGGAATAGACTGTATCAGCCTAAACATCTGCTCCATATCAGCAACATCGGTCAATCGCATTTTTCCGTCAGCAGCCTTCATTTTCAAAGCGTGACAATTTGTCACGGTTTCATTACCCTCGTCTTTCAGTCTCTGTTTCAGTTTTCGCCAGTAAGCCTGCGGATCTTTACTTTCAGTAAGCACGGCACACACGTCAACGATTGAAAAGAACCACTTCTCTTTCTCATCGTCCCATTCCATGCGAACCTTCTGTTCTTCAAATAGCTTTATAACTTGTTTCTTATTCATGTTGTTTGCAAAATTAATCATTTTATTTTTAATTGCCGAAGCCTCCCTGCCCCAGCACTCGCTCTATTGAATAACCTGCTTCCGCTCGGACATCTAAGAACAAGTTCTTATGCCTCTCGCTCACTCGCAGCTTTCTGTATTTTCCACCTTGCAAGGTGGTGCTTGGTTGTAGATAATGCATAAATACTAATTATCGATATTCTTCCCTATGCCCTAAACAGTTACCTTCTTCGTCATAATAATAATCCGTATATGCATATTCCATATCTGCAGAACATGTCGCAGTTTCTTCGTTTATACAACGGGCTTTTGTAACAGTAAACCCACTTGAAGTACGTTCTACAGAATGACAATCTGTAATATATCTAATCTGACCTGTTTCTGTATCTATCTTTATAAAGTCTATATAACGTTCTTCTGCAGCAACAAAAATATAACGGTTTTTAGTTAACCACGAATCTGTATAGCCAATTGTTGCTTCAATTGGTAGGTTCAATTTCTCGGTTTTATCTGACACCGCATTATAACGATACATTTCTTTATGACCATATGTGGTCTTTTTAGAGTAATAAACACTATATCTTTTGTCATTAGGATATGACGCTATCACTCCACTTTGCCTTTTTGCAAACTGCTCCACTCTCTCTTTATAGATATCCGCTTCAGTTTCTTGTGACTGTGTTGTTGAAGGTGGTGTTGCCTCAACAGGGTTACTATACGATTCTACATTGCTTGAATTACCTGCATCTCCTTGGCTATTGTAAATAAAGAAACCAATTATTACGACAACCGTAATTCCTATTATCCACCCCATCGTTGAGCTACTATTATTCTCTGTTACAATTGTATTGCCTACAGGGGAAGTCGTATAAGATTGTGTATTAGTCGTATTGGTCCTATTTATTCTCTGGTTTCCATCTAAGATTGTGCTTTCATCATCATCTTGGATTATAGTGCGCCCTCTATAAACGGAAGTGCTGATGCTGCCCAAAAACACATCTACGCTATTTGCCCTTTCGCGCTTTGAAATCTTCATTGATGCATTGATGATGTCTTTAACATCTTGCGAGAGTTGTTTACTCATCAAAAGAGCAGTACCACTTGCACGATGCACTGCTGACACAGGTCGTCTTCCATGAAGCAGGTAATAGAGCGTAGCTCCTAAAGCATACACATCACTGATAGGCGAGAACTCTTCCACGTTTTGTTGGTACTGTTCGATGGGCGCATAACCCTCACTCATACCTATTGGAGTCGTTGTTGTTTCTTGTCCCTGGGCATCATAGTTTTTGGAGATACCAAAATCTATCAGCACAGCATTCCCTTTGTTATCAAGGAGAATATTAGCAGGCTTCACATCATAGTGACAGATGTGTTGCTCTTCGTGCATATACTTCAAGGCACTAGCAATCTGTTTTACATACTTCATCGCCTCTTGCTCAGAGAGTACACCATGCGTTTTGACATAATCCTGCAAAGAGCCACCTATCAGATAAGGCATGACATAATACACAGTACCATTTTCCTCAAACACATCTATCACACTGATGATATGAGGATGGTTGAGTCTTGCTAAATTCCTTGCTTCCTTTATGAACTTCTTTCTGTACTGCTCAACGAGCTTACTACTACCCGTTGAAGGAGCAGACATCGTGTGGGTTACTTCATCACGACTACAGAAGTCCTTCATGAAAAACTCCTTAATAGCCACTTTCCTTTGCAGCGATGTTTGCTCTGCCAAGTAAGTGATGCCAAAACCTCCCTGCCCCAGCACTCGTTCTATTCTGTATTTTCCACCTTGTAAGGTGGTGTTTGGTTGTAGGTGTTGCATATTTTATATAGTATAATTACTTAGACTTGGTGCAATACCAAAACTAAAAGCAATAACAACTGAAAGATAGCAGAGAATCAAGACGGTCACGTATGACAAATAAAGACTCTTCCACCGTTCTTTAAATATTGCTTGTTTTTTATCAGCGATCTGCATGTTAGCCCAAAAATATTTGTAAAGATAAACCCAAATAATGGATAACCATATAACATAAAAAACACAAGAAATGGGATTAGAAAAAATCTTTAATAACCATCCAAAACCATCAGAAGGGTCTAATGCATTTATATATCCCATATTCTCCGCCAACATCATATTATACCAAAAATGCCAGAAATGCAACAAAAGTCCAAGTATGATAATAGTGCTTAATAGTATAATACCATTACGAGAAAGTACACCTTTAAACGCAAAATACAACGCAAAAAAGAAGTGGGTTATTGCAGGAATTGCAAAAATCTGTAGAAGGATAATATCTCGTGGAGAATTGTTAATGCATAAACATATCCAATTATATGTATCTTCAGAAAAAACTGATATAAAAATACCCAAACAATGTATAGTTAGGAATAGCAACAACGCTATTCCTGTGTATTTTAAGAGAGAGAGATGAGTCGTTTTTGTTAGCGATAAGTTTTCTTCTATTGATGGTTCCGCTATTTCTTTTTCATCTTTTGGAATGATTACAGTTTCCTCATTTACAACATTGGCTGAAGACGATATTATTGTAGTTTCAGAGTCTATATCAACTTCTCTCTCTTGTTTTTCCAAAGGAATAACCACATCTTCAATCCTTTGTTGTCTTTTATTTCTATTTGTGCTCAGCATCCGTAATACAAGTTGCCTCATGTCCACACTTGTAGAGTCAGGAAAAGGAAGTGCCTCATGTTTGTCATCTGTTTCATCATCGTCAATGTCTGATGGCATTGGTGGGCGTTTACTGGTAAGCAAATTGTATAGCGTAGCACCAAGAGCATAAATATCAGTCCATGGACCGAACTTGTCGTAGTTCTGCTCCATTTGTTCACGAGGGGCATAACCATTGGTGTAACTGATGGCTGTACTGGTTGTGGCTCCGCCTTTTTGAGCATTCAATTGTTTACTGGCTCCAAAGTCGATGAGTTTCACATTGCCAGACTTATCCAGCATGATATTGGCAGGTTTTAGATCTAAGTGCCAGATACCAGCATCGTGAACAGCCTTTAAGGCATCAAGAATTTGGGGCAGGATATCTCGAACTTCTTGCTCAGACATCGGTTTTCCAGTACGCTTCAGCCGCTCTGCAAGATTCTCGCCATCAACAAAGTCCATCACATAATAGGCAGTACCGTTTTCTTCAAACAGGTCTTGTACTCCAATGATGTGTTCGTTCTTGATGGCGAACATTCGCTTTGCCTCCTTCTTGAACTTGTCCATCTGCCCATGGAACAATTCTTGTTTCGTGGTGTTTGGCATTGTAACAGAACTACCATCACGATCATTCTCATCTTTCATGAAGAATTCTTTGATGGCCACATCAATATCGAACACAGTGTTACGTGCCAAGTAAGTGATGCCAAAGCCTCCTTGCCCCAGCACTCGCTCTATTCTGTATTTTCCACCTTGCAAGGTGGTGTTCGGTTGTAGGTGTTGCATCATATTATTCTTTATCACATATTGGTCTTACAGCCCTACCACTATAAACATAATTTCGAGTATCGACATTATCATTTTTACTATCAATACCAAAACAATAGAAATAAGCGCAGGATCTATCATCTTCTGCAAGTTCACTCGTCCAATAATATCCAAAATCAGTATTACTTACATTATCTTCAAAGCGTATTCCTGTAACTGGTAAAAATATATCCTTTCCATTAGGGCCAATAACTCTATACCCCATAACATGATATCGTTTTTCAAGAACCCACTGACATTTGTTAATTAATTCATTCCAGTGTTTTCTATTGGGCATTCGCCACTTTTTACCCCATTGCTGGGTGGCAATATCATAATCGGTACTACCCATATCTCCTTCTATCTGATGAGTTATATACTTGCGTAATGGAACATAGTCAGCAACATTAAGTGATTTTATCTTGCCTGCTACATCACCCCATCCATATAATTCACCAATAGGAGCATCTGTTTGTCCACCAACATTACAATCTGCCCATAACACACTAAGCCCTAAATCCACAGCATGAACATTGTTCGTATCAACAAATCCTTTATCGTAATTATCTTGAATTGGTTCACTTCCTGCCAATATTGTTTCTTCATCATCATTAATAGTTGAACCAGCCAAAATAGTTTCCTCTTCATTCTGTGAAAGCTGTGTATCCTCTTGCTTCACATTCTTGTCGGTAGACATCTTTAAGATTATCTCTTCCACTTTTTGCGGTCTTGCTTTTCTCTTAGGTTGCATCATCCAGATGACCAACTTTCGCATCTCGTCGGAAACAGTCGTTGGGAAATCAAAAGCATCTTCCTCATCTTCTTCTATGTCAATCGCCATAGGAGGCTTCTTGTTCGTTAAGAGATTATAGACTGTGGCACCAAGAGCATAGATATCAGTCCAAGGACCAAAACGGTCGTACATCTGGCCAATCTGTTCATTGGGAGCATAGCCAGGTGTATAGCATAATGCTGTTGAGGTAGTCATGCTGCCATTGGCACGAATCTGCTTGCTGGCCCCAAAATCTATCAGATATGCATTTCCACTTTTGTCTATCATAATATTACCAGGCTTCAGATCAAGATGCCATATCTCATTCTGATGCACTTCTTTCAGTGCTTCGAGTATCTGCAAAAGGATGCTCTCGACTTCTGTTTCTTCAAATGGTTGGCCTGTCTTTTTCATCTTCTCTGCCAACGACTCACCATCGATAAAATCCATCACATAGTAAGCGGTACCATTCTCCTCAAACAGATCATGCACCTTCACGATATGCTCATTCTTCAGTTTGCGCAAGCGTCGAGCCTCCTTTTTGAATTTCTCTCTTTGCTCTTCAAACTGCTGCACATTGTCTGCATTACTCACGCTGACGACAGAGGTAGTTTCATCCCGTTCCGTCACGCCCTTCATGAAGAATTCCTTGATGGCTACAGTCTCTTCAAACTCTGTATTGTAGCCAACATACGTATTGCCGAAGCCCCCTTGCCCCAGCACACGCTCTATTTTGTATTTTCCACCCTGCAAGGTGGTGTTCGTTTTTAGGTGTTGCATGATTTATAATTCCTCTCCTATATTTTGCAAAATTGTTATTAGTTCTATAATATTGTCATTATCATATTTGATAGTTTCATTGAACGAGATACCAATCCATTCTCTTGTCTTTCGGCATAATAGATATGGATTAGCCATTCGATTTTCATGTTCGTAATTAAAATCTACGTCTATTTCTAAAGATGACACAATGTCAACTATTTCGTCTTCTGTAGGAGCCACAACTATAATATCCTCTTTTGAAATAGATGAGAAATGAAATTCATTTCCTTCTATTCGCCATTCTCTCAACCATGTATAATCATGCTTATGTATGTCCAACAATTCATATCGCCAATTCAGGCCATTTCCTAACATTGCAAAATCTTTGTCGTCACCATATATTACAGGTCTAGCCCGAAATTGATCAATCAAAATATCTCTTTTAAATCCAATACCATATCTAGAATACATGGGTTCTTTCCATGATTCCATATACTTAAACAGTTCGTGAGAACAAGTAAGGGGAGATTCTGTGAAGCAAATATAGCCCAACTTTGATTTTAAGCATTCTTCTGAAAGAATGCTTTCAAGCCTTTCCTTACAATCTGAGCCTTTCGTAAAATGAAACAAATAAGGAGAAAGGTCTTTTTTTCGTTCTCGTAAGTTGTGACTGGGGTTCTGCATTATTACAATTCTTTTAATCTAACTGTCTTATCTTTCTTATCCACATAATCAATTTCAAACTTTGTATTTCTTTCAAAATTTACTTGAAACTCATTGTTCGCATTACAAATTTTGAATACTTCATGGGCTTTGGTTTTACCAATCAGTCTTCTGCAAATTACATATTTAACTTCATTTTGATAGTTTTTGAAATCAGGACAAATTGTAGAAGCGGTAAGATAGTGATTACAATCATATGTGCTATTATTAATAAAGTTCTCAATTCGCTGATATTGGTCAACTCGATAAAACATGTCGCTTTTAGACCTCGGTACTTTACTGAGGAAAGAGTCATATAGACGAACACATTCTTTGGCGAACTGAGAACCTTTGCCCGATGAAGCGCATTGTTGAATCTCATCGTAATTCTTCGTGAGCATCATAAACATAACGAACAATTCAGACTCTGTTAGTTCATTTTGATCAATTATATCAGGATGTTCGGTTTT
>ONNY01000080.1 GCA_900319305.1 uncultured Prevotella sp. | reverse complement strand
CTTCTGAAGTTGACGGTTGAGTTCTGCCTGCACATCGAGTACGAGTTGTTTGGAGTCGGTGATGAGCAGCACCTGAGAGTCACCACCATGTTCAGCCTGTGACAGCAGGTCGGCAGCGATGAACTTGATGTTGGCTTCCTCATCGGCAATGACGCAGACCTCTGAGGGACCAGCGGGCATGTCGATGGCTACATCGTGGAGGCTCACCTGCTGTTTAGCGGCCATCACGTATTGGTTGCCTGGACCGAAGATCTTATAGACCTTGGGGATCGAAGCGGTGCCATAAGCCATTGCGCCGATGGCCTGAACGCCACCAGCCTTGAAGATCTTGCTGACTCCAGCGATGCGGGCAGCCACGAGGATGGCGGGATTCACCTTACCGTCGCGACCTGGAGGCGTGCAGAGCACAATCTCCTGACAGCCAGCGATCTTAGCGGGAGTGGCCAGCATGAGAACGGTAGAGAAGAGTGGGGCAGTACCACCTGGGATATAGAGACCCACCTTCTCGATGGCGATGCTCTTTTGCCAACAGGTAACGCCAGGCTGCGTCTCTATCTTCTTGCCACGAAACTTCTGGGCTTCGTGGAAGGCTTGGATGTTATGATGGGCTACCATGATGGCTGCTTTCAGTTCTGTGCTGACCAGTTTTTCTGCCTCGTTCATCTCAGCCTCGCTAACGGCGAGATCAGGCAGATCCACATGGTCGAACTTCAGTTCATAACCCTTCACGGCATCATCGCCACGACGTTTTACATCGGCCAAGACGGAGGCGACAGTCTCATTCAGTTGAGACATATCCAGATGCGGACGCTCCACAATCTTAGCCCACTCGCTTCTTTCAGGATATCTTATGATGTTCATAATATCATTTTTTCAATCGGGGTAACAAGGATGCCTTGTGCACCCATCTCCTTCAGTTTGCCGATAATCTCCCAGAACTGCTTCTGGTCAAGTACGGTGTGAACAGAGCACCACTCGTCGTCGGCCAGAGGGATAATGGTGGGACTCTTCAGACCAGGCAGCACGTTGATGATCTCCTGCAGACGAGCCTTGGGGGCATTCATGCGAACGTACTTCTTGTCCTCAGCATCTTTCACAGCCTTGAAACGGAAGAGCATCTCGTCGAGGATCCTCCACATGACAACTTCCACCTCGCGCAGATTGTTGCTGACGAGGGTAGAGCCAGAAGAGACGATATCGAAGATACCATCAGCCAATCCGATGCCCGGGCTGATCTCTACAGAACCCGTGATGACATGAATTTCGGCCTGGATGCCTTTCTCATCGAGAAAATGCTTCAGGATACCTGGGTAGCTGGTGGCAATCTTCTTGCCGTTAAACCATTCTACACCCTTATAGTCGATCTCCTTGGGGATGGCGAGTGACAGACGGCACTTGGAGAAACCCAGACGAGAGACAACATCGGCATCCTCGCCGCGCTCCACAAACTCGTTCTCACCAACGACACCGATGTCGGCCACACCGCTGGCTACACTCTGGGGAATATCGTCATCACGAAGATAAAGTACTT
This sequence comes from uncultured Prevotella sp., assembly GCA_900319305.1. Lineage (GTDB taxonomy): Bacteria > Bacteroidota > Bacteroidia > Bacteroidales > Bacteroidaceae > Prevotella. The sequence goes on along the minus strand of ONNY01000080.1, from coordinate 7,140 downwards.
CAAGTGGGAAGTTGGACGATTGTACCAATAGGGTACGCTTGGTAGCGCTGACCTTGATGTCAGCCTCTGCCAGCAGATTCATCGTATCATCAAACAGACGTCCTTTGGATTGTACTGCTATACGTAACATAATCGTTAAAGTCTATAATACATTATTTTTATCGCGTGCAAAGGTACGAATATTCGGTCGAAAATCCAAAAAAAAACGATTTTTCCGTGCTTTGGTGGCTAAAAATTAGTAACTTTGCACCGTTTTTCGAGATTTTATGCAAAAATTTGATGCGATTCTTGAATAAATATTTGGTTGTTGTGGGGGCTATGCTGCTCCTCGTCTCTTGTCATCAGCGACAGGAGCGGGTGGTGACGCCCTATGGTTCGGTGCTCGACTCGGTGGAGGTGACGGAGGATTTTGACCTGCCCGACATCCAGACGAACGGTGAACTGATCATGGCGACTGTGAGCGGACCAGAGACCTACTACGACTATCATGGGCGTCAACTTGGTACGCAGTATCTGATCTGTCAACACTTTGCCGATTCACTTGGTGTGAGACTCCGCATCGACGTGTGTCGCGATAGTGCGGAGTTAAGACGACGACTGGCTGAAGGTGAGGCTGATCTGGTGGCTTGGCCCACACCTGGCGAGATAGAGGTGGGTGCCGAGAAGCCTGAACTCGCTGAGGAACTAGCCTTGTGGTATCATCCTGACCGTATCGCTGCTGCGAAGAAAGAGGAACAGAATCTGCTGACCGTGAAGAAGGTGCGCCGCCGAATCTTCTCACCGATGCTCGACAAACGAGGCGGTATCATCTCACACTACGATCAGTTCTTCATCGCCTATAGTCGTGATATCCGTTGGGACTGGCGCTTGTTGGCGGCTCAGTGTTATCAGGAATCGACCTTCGACCCCAAGGCGGTGTCGTTTGCCGGTGCGAAAGGTCTGATGCAGATCATGCCGGGAACGGCCGATCATCTGGGTGTATCGCGCAGTCGTTTGTATGAGCCTGAGGCAAACATCGCTGCTGCAACGAAATATATTGCAAAACTGCAGCGTACGTTTGCTGATATCGGCGACCATTATGAGCGTACGAACTTCGTGTTGGCTAGTTATAACGGCGGTGCTCACCACATCCGAGATGCAATGGCGCTGGCCAAACGTGACGGGAAAAACAACCATCGATGGGGTGAGGTGGCACCTTATGTGTTGAAACTGGCTCAGCCAAAATACTACAACGATCCACTCGTGAAGTATGGTTATATGCGTGGATCGGAAACGGTGGATTATGTGTCGAAGATCCGTCAGCGGTTTGCGGGTTATCAGGGTGTGAAATCACCGCACATGGGTTTCCACGTTTCGAAACCTCGTAAGGCGGATCAGAGAAAAAAGAAATATGATCTACAAAATTAACCCCCAGCGAATTCGCTGAGGATTAATTCTTTTATTTAGGCTGAACGGGGATCTTGTCCACACGCTTCTGATGGCGGCCGCCTTCAAAGGTGGCAGTAAAGAACTCGTCCATAATCTTACGGGCCATATTGTTGTCGATGAAGCGACCCGGCATTACGAGCACGTTGGCATCGTTGTGCTGACGGATGAGATGTGCAATCTCAGGAATCCAACACAGACCGGCTCGCACCTGCTGGTGCTTGTTGAGCGTGATGCTGATACCCTCGCCGGAACCGCAGATAGCGATACCGGGATAGACCTCACCACTCTCAATGCCCTCGGCCAGAGCGTGACCGAAGTCTGGATAATCGACACTCGCGTCACTCCAAGTACCATAGTCCTTGTAGGGATAACCCTTCTCCTCAAGATACTGGAGCACGAACTTCTTCAATGCGTAGCCTGCGTGATCGCAAGCTACGCCAACTGTCTTTACTTCCATTAGGCAAGCAGTTTTTTAACCTGATTGTACACATTCTCGCCAGTGAAGCCGAGCTTCTCGTCGAGCACCTTGTAAGGAGCAGAGAAACCGAAGCTCTCGAGACCCCAAACAGTACCATCGGCACCTACCAGACCTTCAAGGTTTACAGGCAGACCAGCGGTGAGACCGAACTTCTTCTTACCAGCGGGCAGAACGCTCTGCTGATACTCCTTAGACTGGCTGCGGAACAGACCCTCAGAAGGAACGCTGACGATGCGAACCTTCACGCCGTCCTGACGGAGTAGGGCTGCACCAGCCTCCAAGGTAGAAACCTCAGAACCAGAAGCCAACAGGATCACGTCGTAGTTCTCATCGCTTCCTGCTACAACATAAGCACCCTTGGTTGCCTGGTTGTAGTCGTTGCCCTCGGGCAGCATCTCGATGTTCTGACGAGAGAAGATCAGAGCGGTAGGCGTGTCGGTATTCTCCATAGCCATACGCCAGCAAACGGTGGTCTCCTCAGCGTCGGCAGGACGAACGACGAGTACAGAGTTCTTACCGTGATGGTTCTTCAGTTTCTCCATCAAGCGGATCTGTGCCTCCTGCTCAACAGGCTCGTGGGTAGGTCCATCTTCACCAACGCGGAAGGCGTCGTGCGTCCAGATGAACTTAACGGGGAGCTCCATCAGAGCGGCCATGCGAACAGCGGGCTTCATGTAGTCGGAGAATACGAAGAAGGTACCGCAAGCGGGGATCACACCTCCGTGAAGCGCCATACCGATACAGCAGCAAGCCATCGTGAGCTCAGCAACACCAGCCTGGAAGAATGCACCAGAGAAGTCGCCACGAACGAGGTCGTGAGTCTTCTTCAGGAAGCCGTTGGTGTTGTCAGAGTTGCTCAGGTCGGCAGATGCACAGATCATGTTGGGCACCTGCTCAGCGAGTTGACCGAGAACGGTAGCCGATGCATTACGTGTAGCACAACCGGGCTTCTGCTCAACCTTGCTCCAATCGATCTTCGGAGCCTTACCGCTGAACCACTCCTCCAATTGAGCGGCCTTCTCAGGATTAGCCTTTGCCCAAGCAGCCTTAGCAGCATAGCGCTCAGCGCAGATCTTCTTCAGTTCCTCAGCACGCTTTGCATACATATCCTTTACCTCTGGGAATATCTGGAACGGATTCTCAGGATCAGCACCCAGGTTCTTCATGGTGTTGATGTAAGCATCGCCACCGAGAGGAGCACCGTGAGTAGCGCAGTTGCTCTCGTATGAAGAGTTGTCAGCCTTACGAGCACCCTTACCCATCACGCAGTGACCGATGATGAGTGAAGGACGATTCTTCTCAGCCTGAGCGAGTTCGATAGCCTTACGGATCTGATCAACATTGTTACCGTCGATCTTCTGAACGAACCAACCCCATGCCTCATACTTCTTGGCTGTATCCTCGCAGGTCACAACCTCAGTCTTTGTAGAGAGTTGGATATCGTTAGCGTCGTAGAACATGATGAGGTTGTCGAGACCGAGGTTACCGGCAATACGACCAGCACCCTGAGAGATCTCCTCCTGCACACCACCATCAGAGATGTAGGCGTAGATGGTCTGATTCATCACGTCGCCCAGACGAGCCTTCAGGAACTTGGCTGCGATAGCTGCACCAACGGCGAAACAGTGACCCTGTCCGAGAGGACCAGAGGTGTTCTCAATACCGCGAGCAATCTCACGCTCAGGGTGACCAGGTGTTACTGAACCCCACTGACGCAAGTTCTTCAGATCCTCCAGCGTGTATTTGCCGATAAGGGCAAGCTGGCTATAGAGCATCGGAGCCATGTGACCAGGATCGAGGAAGAAACGGTCGCGACCCTCCCATGCGGGATTCTCAGGATCGTAAACAAGGTACTCACTATAGAGTGTGTTAATAAAATCAGCACCACCCATAGCGCCACCGGGGTGACCAGACTTGGCTTTCTCAACCATTGAGGCAGCAAGGATACGGATATTGTCCGCTGCCATGTTCATAATCTTGTTATCGTTCATAATGAATAATTAATTAAATAATTATAGATAATTTGCCTGCAAAAATACAAAATTATTCCGAAACAAATATGCGTTTTGGCATATTTTTTTTGCTAATTGTTAAAATCAGTTGCTTGCCTCTATAATGACGGCTGAATTCCTATGTAATGCGTGTGTTTTGCACACGACAGTACGCTTCTCTCCAGGTGCCAAAGTCAGGTAGTTGTCCGACCAATATGCGGGGCAGATCAACGCGCCGTTGGCATCCTTGGCTGTCAGGCGGATCATGAATGCCACCTTGTCGCTGGGGTTGCTGACGGTCACTTCGTAATCGCTGCCAGTTTCCTTCACTGTTACGTCACAGGATCTGGTGCACATCTCGTCGAGCATTGTGTATGAGGCGTAGTGGGTGATGGGGGTGTTTACCCAACTGGTCTTCGTCCAGTCGTAGGTGTCAGCTTCCGTTACCAAGAAGTATTCATTGTGTGTCTCCTGACCTTCTTGGTCGACTAGTTTGAGGAACAGGAAGGCGGCAGGGGTATCGGTGATGTCGATATCGAACACCTTAACGACCGTTCCCGGGGCAACCGCTATAGACTTTTCATTCTGCGTCGATGTGCCTTTCTTGATGAGTTGCATGGAAGCCTTCAGTTCGGCTGGCTGCAATGTTTCGTTGACTGCAAAGACGGCATGCTTGTCGTAGTCATAGATCAGTTGCACTGAGGCATTGGCTTTCTTCACGCCATAGTAGGCGGCGTTGGGTTGCTTGTAGTAATCGTACAATTGCCAATAGATACCTGGGCGGGCACCGTTGAGCATCCACTGGATGATTCCCGTGGTGTGGGGCCAACGGGCGCGGAACGATTCAAACATCGCCTTCGTACTCTCGTAGTTCAGCAGGTCGGCACGTCGCAGATAGGTGTCAATGTCGTTGGCATCGCCAAAACGATAGTGGATCACCTCATTGAGCTGCTTCAGTGAGTTCATGGCTGAGCTGGAGACGGTGCAGAGACGATCCCAGCGGTAGTCGATGGGGAAAAGATGCTTGCCTATCATCTTCTCGAGTGATTCTCTCACGGGCAGTTGGGCACCGATACCTGTCTCTGTGTTGAAACCGAAGGCACCACCAGGGGCATCGCGCAGATACCAGTAGGACGGACCTACATATTCGTAAGGACCTGCCATCTTGGTTCCTGAAGGACCGGATATCTCGCTCGTCATATCCTTGGCTGAGATCAGGTAGTCGCGGTCGTCGTTGTCTTTGAGGAACGATCGGTACTGACGTTCTAGTTCTGGCTTCGGCAACATGTCGCTACCCACAAACCAACCGATAATGGAGGGATGATAGCGCAACCACATGACCTGATCCTCGAACGATCTGGCAATGAGCTCAATCTTCTCTGGGGTGTTAATACCGCCAAAGCGCTCATCGCAGGGTGCCCCAAGGTAGTCTTCCCACTCCCAATGACAACTCCAACCCACAAGGATCATGAGACCTAATTCGTCGCAGAGGTCGTAGAGGTTCTGTGAGGTACCCCAGAAGCCTTCCAGACGAACGGTGTTCATGTTCATGTCACGTACATATTCCAATTGAAGGCGGTTGGTCTCTGGTGTGTCTCGCAGATAGATGTCGTCAGTCCAGCCGGCACCACGAAGTAAGATGGGACGGCCGTTGAGAGTGAATCTGCGGTAGCCTTCTTCGGTCAGATCGCTGCGGATCTCACGGATGCCGAAACGGACATCTTCTGAATCCGACATCTTACCATCTTCCACAAACTCGATATGAAGGTCGCAGCGTTCTGGTTGACCCATCTGATGGCACCACCACAGACGAGGATGCTCCACATAGATTTCTTCCGGCAGAGAAATAGAACGTTTCTCACCAGCAGCCAGTGTGACCGGACATTCGAATGGGTGCCCATCGGCAGTTCCCTTCACCTTTCCCGATACCGCTTTGTCACTGTGGTTCGTCAGTTCGGTGGCAATAGTAAGCCACGCTTCGTCGAGTGTCTTGGTGTTAACTCTAGAACGGACAGCAGAGTGGGTAAGAGATACGGGACCACAGGTCTTTACGCTAACCTCACGGAAGATGCCCATGCTCTCATCAGCGGGACGCGGGTTCCAATCCACTTCTACGGTGAGTTCGTTCTTTTGAGAAATCTGCTTGGTGACATCAAACTCAAACTGACGGAAGGTTCCAAACATCTGCTGACTGTTGGCTATCTGCTGACCATTCAACCACACGTTGGCACGATAACTGATGCCGTCGAAGTTGAGGATGGCGTGTTCGCCTTTCTTCAAAGCAGGCAGGTTGAACGTTGTACGGTACCAACAACTAGCAGGTACTGTCTCGGGCTCTATGCCGTTGGCTGTCAACACACCCATCAGGGTAGAGGGAACGGTAGCAGGTATCCAATTATCGGTCTCCGACAATCTGACCTGCCACCCCTCTGTTAACGTCATGATGTTCGCACTGGCTTGAGTGACCAGCACGAACATCATTATGGATAATAATCTTGTTCGCAAGTTGCAAAAGGATTACTTGATATTCAAAACTACAATCGATTTAGCAGGAATCTTCACCGTGAGAACGTTCTTCGCCAACTTGGCATTCTTAAACTCTTTGGGTGCTACCACGTTGGGATGCTGGAAGTCGTTGAAGTCGGAAGCCTGCTTAGAGGTGAGGATACGACCGCTGACAGTCTTGGCCTTGTAACCAGGTATGTCGAAATCGATGGTCTGGTCTTTGTCGAGACTGACGTTGGTGATTGCCAATACGAGAGAACCGTCCTGAGTCTTTGCAGCCGAAGCAGAGAGCAACGGACAGGGGCGATAGCCTTCGTCCAAATCCTTCTTCTTCTCCTTGTAATAGCCCCTACTGACAGCCTTTACCTCACTCTCAAGGTCGAGTGGGAGATAGGTGGCTTCCTGGAACGGGGTGTACATCTCAAATACATGATAGGTCGGTGTGAGCACCATGTGGCCTTTGCCTTCCTGATCGGTCAAGATCATAGACTGCAGCACATTGACCACCTGAGCGATGTTAGTCATCTTCACACGATCGGTGTATTTGTGGAACACATTCAGAGAAAGAGCTGCAACAAAAGCATCGCGGAGAGCGTTTTGTTGATAGAGGTGTCCTGGAATGGTACCAGGCTCCTCATCCCACCATGTGCCCCACTCATCAACGAGCAGACCAATCTTGTTCTCTGGGTCTATCTCATCCATGATTGCCTTGTGCTTCTTAATGACCTCTTCGATCTC
>ONNY01000110.1 GCA_900319305.1 uncultured Prevotella sp. | reverse complement strand
AGCTTGCCGTCCTCAGTGTGCATCTGCTCCATGATACGGGCCTGTACGCTGGAGGTGTGAGAGCGGAGCAGGATGTTCTTCGTGACATCGTTGGGATGCTGGCTGACGAAGAAGGTGTCCTGCATGTCGCGGGCTGGGTGATCGGCAGCGAAGTTCATCTTGGTGAAGATGTGATTGTCATCCTCCACCTCAGGACCGTCTGCCAGCACAAAGCCCATGCGTGAGAAAATGTCTATGATCTCGTTGGTGACAATGCTCAGGGGATGACGTGTACCAAGCTCCACAGGGTAGGGGGTACGTGTCAGGTCGATGGCCTCGTCGCCACTCTCCTGGGTGTCACACTCCTCACGGAGCTGATTGATGCGCTCTGTAGCGAGTGTCTTCAGTTCATTAATCTTCATGCCGACAGTCTTCTTTTGGTCGGCAGCCACATTACGGAAGTCGTTCATCAGGGCTGTGATCTCACCTTTCTTGCTGAGATATTTCAGTCGGAGTTGTTCTACTTCCTCTGCGTTTTTCGCGCTCAAATTTTGAACTTCCTTCAGGAGTTCGTCTATCTTATCAAGTATCATAAAACCGTTAAAATTGCAATTTCGCGTGCAAAGGTACTTATTTTTTTAGACAAAAGTACAAAAGAAACAAAAAAAAATCCATTCTTATGTTTTTATGTCTAGAATTATTTGTAATTTTGCCGAAATTTGAGAGAACAATAGTTAAATTGCTTACTACGTAGTGTAGATGAAAAGGTGTTTTATAGCGTTTTTCGCTGTTGTACTGCTGATGTTCTCCTGTACGGGGAAAAAATCAGGTCAGTTGGATGAGGTGCCAGCAGATTCCGTTGCTGACTCTATAGACACGACAGAGGTTGACAGCCTGGAGATGCTGATAGCCGAGACGCCCATGCCTCGGGCGGCTGATGCCATGTTCGACGATTTCATTTTCAATTTTGTGGCAAACAAGAAGTTGCAGAAAGAACGTGTGGTCTTCCCGCTCCGTACCAGAGAAGGTGAGAAGGTCTCTATGACGGAGAAGGACCAGTGGAAGATGGAGCACTTCTTTATGCGTCAGGGCTATTACACACTATTGTTCGATAGTGATGAACAGATGAGTCACCAGAAAGATACAGCCATCAGCGAAGCCATCGTTGAGAAGATCCAGTTGAGGAAGAAGCGTGTGACCAGTTATTACTTCGTGCGTATCAAGGGCGCCTGGATGATGAAGGAGGTGGTGGTGACGCCGATAGCGGAGAATCCCAATGCTTCCTTCCTGGAGTTCTATCAGCGTTTTGTGACGGATTCTGCCTATCAGGTAGCTCACCTCAATAAGACGGTGACGTTTATCAGTCCTGATCCCGATGATGACTTCACGATGATGGAGGGTGTGATTACGCCAGAGACCTGGAGCGCTTTTGCACCGACGCTGCCTTCAAAGGTGCTCTATAACATCGTGTATGGTAAGCCGAAGCCGGTAGAGGATCAGATGATCTTCCTGATGCGAGGTGTGGCCAACGGACTGGAGATGGAACTGCGTTTCAAGAAGTATGGCACGCGCTGGCTACTGATGAAAATGGCAACATAGCCCTTCGGCAGGCTCAGGGACCGTGAAGATGTATGATAGATAAACTTAATTATAATCTGAAGTCGCATAACACATTTGGTATTGATGCCAAGTGCAGTCGTTTCCTGGCGTTTGAAAACGAACAGGAGGCGCAGCAGGTTGCTGAGATCCTGCGTACGTCGGATACACCTTATATAATAATAGGTGGCGGTAGTAATCTGTTGCTGACGAAAGACTTTGAGGGTATCGTGGTGCGCTCTGGTATCACGGGCTATCGTTTTGAAACGGACTGCCGTATGGTCTGTGGCAGTGGAGAGGTGTGGGACGACATCGTGGCACTCAGTATCAAGGCAGGCTATTACGGCTTGGAGAACCTCTCGCTGATTCCGGGCGATGTGGGTGCTTCGGCTGTGCAGAATATCGGTGCCTATGGTGTAGAGGCCAAGGATTTCATTTGTCAGGTTCATGCTGTGGAGATAGCGACAGGCAGACGCTGTGTCTTCAGCAATGAGGATTGCCGGTATGGCTATCGTGACAGTCGGTTCAAGCACGAGTGGAAGAACCGCTATCTGATCACATCAGTAGAATATGCCCTTCAACAGCAGTTTGCACCCCGTCTTCATTATGGAAATATCAGTTCGGAACTCGAACGGAGAGGCATCGGGAATCCTACTGCCCAGCAGGTGAGAGACGTGATTATCGATATCCGCAATGCCAAACTGCCTGATCCGAAGGTGATGGGCAATGCGGGCAGTTTCTTCATGAACCCCATTGTGAGTCGTGAGAAATATGAGTCGTTGGCGGCTCAGTATGAGCAGATGCCCCATTACGAGATAGATGCCTCACATGTGAAGATCCCCGCAGGTTGGATGATAGAGCAGTGTGGATGGAAGGGACAGTCCCTGGGACGTGCCGGTGTCTATGAAAAACAGGCCCTGGTGCTTGTGAACCGAGGTGGTGCGACAGGTGATGAGATCGTGACACTTTGCCGACAGATACAGCACGACGTGCAGGCAAAGTTTGGTATTGACATTCATCCGGAGGTGAATATTATATAAGGGTAAAAAGGTAAAAAAGTAAAAAAGAAAAAATAAGGTGAAACTGACACTTTTAGGAACAGGAACCTCGTGTGGCGTACCCGTGATCGGATGCCAGTGTGAGGTGTGTAGGAGTGAGGATCCGCGTGATAAGCGTACCCGTTGCTCGGCATTGGTGGAGACGGAGACCACAAGACTGCTGATAGACTGCGGTCCTGATTTCCGCCAGCAGATCCTGCCACAGCCTTTCCGTAAGATCGACGGCATCCTTGTTACACATTCCCATTACGACCATGTGGGTGGTATGGATGATATCCGTCCGTATTGTCAGTTTGGTGAGATGAATGTCTATGCCGATCCCGTTTCGCGTCAGGGGATGTTGGAGATGCTGCCGTATTGTTTTGCGGAGAACCGTTATCCCGGTGTGCCTGCCATCGGCCTGCATGAGATTCACCCCCATCAACTGTTACGTATCGGTGACCTGGATATCATGCCCATCGAGGTGATGCATGGTAAACTGCCGATCTTAGGCTATCGTATCGGGCCACTGACTTATATCACAGACATGAAGACCATCCATGAGTCGGAGTATCCTTATCTGGAAGGTACGGAGTTGTTGGTGGTGAATGCCTTGCGCTTTATCAAACCGCATCACTCCCATCAGTTGGTGGATGATGCCATCGCCTTTGCACGAAGAGTAGGGGCAAAGCGTACGTTGCTCATACACATGTGCCACGATGTAGGTCTTCATGAAAAGGTGAACCTGGAAATGCTTCCTGCCGATATCCAATTGGCATACGACGGTCAGGAAATCATCCTATAGGAAACTCTTTTTCTGTTTCTTTTTCTTACCAAACAGGATGCCGTAACCTTTCATCAGCTTACGGATGAGCATGAAGGTATCGAAAGCCACGATACCGTTGGTGACGATGCTGGCAATATAGTCGGTCTTGGTGTTGTTCTCCCGCTTCAGGAACACCTGGTTCCACATGGTGGACATCTTGGTGTTGTCCTGCCTGAGTTCGTCGAGCAGTTCGTCCTTGCGCTCACGGATCTCGTCAAGCGTGCGGTATTCTCTCATGAGTTTCTTAACGGATGTCATAGGAACGGATATTAAAACAACTATTTACTGAGCATCAGGTCAGCCAGGAAATGCACGATGGGCTTCTCTATCCAACTCTTACGGAAATGGACGACCAGATAGAAAAACAGCAAATGGATGGCGGTAACGAGGACGAAACTCCATCCCATTCCGATATAATCCTCGAGCCAGAAGGCGAAGGCAAACGACGCGAACAAGACGACGGTGATGAGAAGGAAACAGAATATGATTGCCAAGGCGGCGACCGTAATCAGGCGCGCCACCTTGTCAATCACATCAAGTTTAACGTATTCTGCCTGTAAACCCAGATAGTGCTTGAAAGTCTCTATCAGCTGGGCAAAGGTCTCAACGTTCTTGTCGCTTGAGAGCATCGTTTATTCCTCCTCTGTAGCGTCCTCGATGTCGTCAACGAGATCAACCACTTCCTTGCGGCTGAGCTTGATGTTGTGCTTCTTCAGGAAATCCTCCACAGCATCAGTGATCTTTACACGAGTGTCCTCTCCCTTCTCAGGAGCCATCAAAATACCAAGGGCTGCGCCAGCGATGGCACCGCCGAGGAATGCGCTTAAATAACCTAAACTCTTCATAATCTCAAGTTATATTAAATGAATAATAAAGTTCTCATCTGCAAATATACGCATTTTTTCGATAACGGTGCAAAAATATGCCAAAAAAATTATTAAAAAGTTGTGTTTTTCTCAATTTAACAAACTTTATGTAGCTTTTTTGCACGGTTTTCCCTGATAATTTGTAATTTCGCACTCAAATTTGAATAAGTCACATTAAATTATTGAATAACAAAATGAAGAAAACGACGATTTTGTGCGTAGGTTTATGCGCAGCCCTGGCTTTTACAAGCTGTAAGTCAAGTGAGAGTGCCTATAAGAAGGCATACGAGAAAGCAAAACAGTATGATACCGCTGCGCCTCAGCAGGCTCCCCAGCAGACTCCTCAGGCTGCCCCTGTTACTGAAGAGGTGGCTGTCGTGGCTCCCGTAGAGGCAAAGCCCGCTAACGAGACTCGTGTCGTGGATAATCTCGATAACGTGTCTGTTCGTCAGGAGAGTGTGACGCTCATCAACGGCTCTGGTCTGAAGGACTTCAGCGTGATCGTTGGTTCATTCGGTCTGCTTTCAAATGCAGAGGGTCTGCAGCAGCGCCTGAAGGCTGCCGGCTATGACGCACAGATTGTGAAGAACGAGGATAAGAACATGTATCGTGTGGTAGCATCAAGTTTCGCTGGTAAGGCTGACGCTGTAAACAGCCGCGATCAGTTGCGTGGCACTAATTCTTCCGTCTTGGCGAGGATATTATCCATCGATTACGGCAAGAAACGTACCGGACTGGCAGTCACCGACCCTCTGCAGATCATCGCTGGAGGGTTGGCGACTGTTTCTACATCAGAGCTCTTCGACTGGCTGAAAGCCTATATGGCCAAGGAGCCTGTGGAGCGTATCGTGATAGGAGAGCCCCGTCAGCCCAACGGTGAGCCGAGTGAGAACCTGCAGCGTGTGCAGCAGTTTGTCAACCGTTGGCGGAAGGCTGTGCCCGAAGTGCCTATTGAGTATTATGACGAACGGTTCACCTCCGTGCTGGCCCATCAGGCGATGCTCACGGGTGGACTGAAGAAGAAGGCGCGTCAGGACAAAGCCCTCGTGGACGAGATCTCTGCTACCATCATTCTCGAAGATTATTTAAGAAGTAAGAAATGATATTACCTATTTATATATATGGTCAGCCCGTGCTTCGTAAGGAGGCTGAAGACATCACCCCCGACTATCCTCAGTTGAAGGATCTCATCTCAGACATGTGGGAGACACTCGCTGAGTCGGATGGTATCGGCCTGGCAGCCCCGCAGATCGGTAAACCTATCCGTCTGTCGGTGATCGACCTGGATGTGATTTCCGACGATCTGCCCGAGTATAAGGGGTTCCGTCAGGTGTACATCAATCCCCATATCCTGGAGTACGACGAGTCACATACCGACACCTCGGAGGAAGGTTGTCTGTCTTTGCCTGCCATCCATGAGAAGGTGGTGCGCCCCACGCGTATTCATGTGGCATGGGATGATGAGAATTTCCAGCACCACGACGAGTGGATCGAAGGTTATCTGGCCCGTGTGATGCAGCATGAGTTTGATCATCTGGACGGCAAGATGTTCGTGGATCGTATCTCCCCGCTGCGTAAACAACTCATCAAGAGTAAGTTACGTGCTTTGTTGCAGGGACGATACCGCTGCGGTTACAAGACAAAACCTGTTAAAAGGTAAAAAGGTAAAAAAGTAAAGGGGTAAAGCATGCTGCACATGAATAATACCTTGAGTATAAAAGGTAAGAGGCTTGGCTGCTTCTTACTTTTTTACCTTTTTACCTTTTTACCTTTAATGGCCCAGTTCAATACCGACCGCTTGGTGATGGTGGGGCGCTCTGCTCTCTTCTATGAGGACTATGTGCTTTCCATCCAATACTTCAATCAGGCCATCAGTCAGAAACCTTGGCTCTTCGAACCTTGGTTCTTCCGAGGGGTGGCGAAATATTATCTCGATGACTTCCGTGGTGCAGAAAGCGACTGTACGGTGGCTATCGAACGGAATCCCTATGTGGTGAATGCCTACGAGTTGCGTGGTCTCTGCCGCATCAACCTGAAGAAATATGCCGATGCTGTGAAGGACTACGATAAAGCCCTTCGCTATAATCCGCATAATCAGGGCCTCTGGCATAACCGCATCCTCTGTCTGATACAGGATAAGAACTACGATCTGGCTTTGGCACAGATCGACACGATGTTGACCCATTGGTCGAAATACGCACGAGCCTATTCGATGCAGGCGGAAATCTACCTGCTTCAGAAGGATACCACGAAAGCTGTGACGGCCCTTGAGAAGAGTCTGGAACTGGATCCTTATGATGGTGGCATCTGGGCTGAGCGCGCCATCATCAGTCTGGCACGTGAGAAATGGAAAGAGGGTGAGGAATATCTCGACAAGAGTATCCACCTGATGCCTAAACAGCCCGTGAACTACATCAACCGTGCAATGGCACGTTATAATCAGAACAACTTGCGAGGTGCGATGGCGGATTATGATACGGCCCTCGACCTCGATCCCAATAACTTCCTGGGTCATTACAACCGAGGACTGCTGCGTGCCCAGGTGGGCGACGACAACCGGGGTATCGAAGACTTCGACTTCGTGTTGAAACTCGAACCCGACAACCTGATGGCGCTCTTCAACCGTGCCTTGCTGTTGGAACAGACGGGTAACCTGCGGGCTGCCATCCGCGATTATTCCAAGGTGATCGAGGAATACCCGAACTTCTGGTTCGGACTCCAGCATCGTGCCTCCTGTTATCGCAGGTTGGGTAACACTAAACAGGCCGAACTTGATGAGTTCCGCATCCTTAAGGCCCAGATGGATAAACGCTTCGGCCATCAGCCGCGACTCTCTAAGAAACAGATGCGTAAGCGCAGCGACGAGGATATGGAGAAATACAACCAACTCGTTGTGGCTGACGAACAGGAGGTGGAGCATGAGTATAAGAGCGAGTACCGCGGACGTGTACAGAACCGTAAGGCAGAACTCTCGTTCCTGCCGATGTTCAGTCTCTCGTTCCGTCGTCCTGTCAACGATGTCAAGACGCAGATACCTTATGAGGAGAGTGTCGAGGCCTTCAACACCCGTTCGAAGTCACGCCCCGTCTATATCTCATGCGACCAATCGAAGTTGGGTGAGGATCGTATGCGTCAGACCTTTGCTTTCATCGACTCCCTCAGCACCGCCATCGATGCCTCCAAGAGCACTGTCAATGTGAAGCCGCTGCTCTTCCTGAGGGCCATCGCCTACAGTTCCATCCAGAACTTCGAGAATGCCATCGACGACCTGGGCATCTATCTGCAGATCGACTCCACCTCATCTTTGGCTTATTGGCAACGTGCCGTCTGCCAGGCGAAGATGAATGAGTTTAATGCTGCTCAGGGTACGAACATCGAGTTGCAGATGGCGAATGTCCTTGGCGACCTCTCCGATGCCATCAAACTGGCCCCGAAGAACGGCTACCTCTATTATAACCGAGGAACGCTCTACGCCCTGCGTAATGACAACCAGCGGGCCATCGACGATTATACCCGTGCCATCCAACTGGAACAGAATCTGGCAGAGGCCTATTATAACCGTGGGTTGGTGTATATCCGTCTGAAACGGGTGGATGAGGCCATCACCGACCTCAGCAAAGCCGGAGAACTCGGTCTCTATCAGGCATATAGTGTGATTAAGAAATATACAAGTAAATAATTAAAAACTTAAAATTCAAACTACGATGAAAAGAATCTTAGTAACAGGTGGAGCAGGATTTATTGGTTCCCATCTTTGTGAGCGCCTGGTGAAGGAAGGCAACGACGTGATCTGTCTGGACAACTTCTATACAGGTAGTAAAGAGAACGTGTGGCATCTGTTGGGACAACACAACTTCGAGATTGTGCGCCATGATGTCTGTCAGCCCTATTGGGCAGAGGTGGATGAGATCTACAATCTGGCTTGTCCGGCTTCTCCCGTCTATTACCAGAACGACCCGATCCAGACCACCAAGACCTCTGTCTTCGGTGCCTACCACATGTTGGGACTGGCTCGCCGTACGAAGTGTAAGATCCTGCAGAGTTCTACCAGTGAGGTCTATGGCGATCCGAACGTACACCCGCAGCCAGAGTCATACTGGGGCAATGTCAACACCATCGGCTTACGTTCCTGCTATGACGAGGGTAAGCGTTGTGCAGAGACGATGTTCTTCGACTATCACCGTCTGCATGGCGTCCGCATCAAGGTGATCCGTATCTTCAACACCTACGGACCGCGTATGGCAGAGAACGACGGACGTGTGGTTTCCAACTTTATCATGCAGGCTTTGCGCAATGAGGATATCACCATCTATGGCGATGGTATGCAGACCCGTTCCTTCCAGTATGTGTCCGACCTGATTGAGGGTATGGTACGTATGATGGAGAGCGGCGACGACTTCCTGGGTCCTGTGAACATCGGTAATCCTGGTGAGTTCACGATGCTGGAACTGGCAGAGAAGGTGATTGC
>ONNY01000208.1 GCA_900319305.1 uncultured Prevotella sp. | reverse complement strand
CAAACAGAGGTCTCTCGCCTCCGAATTTCTTGTCTTTAATAAGTTCCATTGTCTCGTTTTATTATCCGGCTGCAAAGGTACAAAGAAAAATCCGTAATCGGGATACCCAAATTACGGATTGTATTACCAATTTAAGTGTTTTTAGGAGTTCA
Organism: uncultured Prevotella sp.; assembly: GCA_900319305.1. GTDB lineage: Bacteria > Bacteroidota > Bacteroidia > Bacteroidales > Bacteroidaceae > Prevotella. The sequence goes on along the minus strand of ONNY01000208.1, from coordinate 4,083 downwards.
GGCGAAAAGACGATCGCTGATAGCATCCAGCGGTTCCATGCAAAGCAGGCTGTTGACGAGATACATATCGTTCTTTTCAGCATTCATCTTGAAGGTCTTGATGGAAGTCATGCTGGGAGCGATCTCGCGGCAAAGGGTCACCTCTGAAGGCAGGTCGTAAGCCTGCTTGGCTGCATCCCACTTGCTGGTTTCCATGTTGTAACCATTCTTATAATACTTATAGGTGTGGCGGAAGTCGTTTACCCACTCTTGCTTATTGGCATCCCAGCGCACCACCTCACGGGTAGTCAGACGACCCTGATCGTCATAGCTGTAGCGATACTCCATCTTGGCGCACATCTGATTGTCGGCCTTCTGCTCATAGACCTCAATCTTGTGGATGACGCCGTCCTCCAGATCAGAATTGTACAGATAGGGGGCATTCACGTCGTTGGCGGCGTTGAAATACATCGTAAGAACAGTTGCAATAGTGATGATCGACTCCATATTGTTATGCTTTTATTTGTTTAACTTCATCTGTTTGACGGTGCAAAGGTACGATAAGTTGCATTAACATTAAGTTATCCGAATGTTATCTTTAGGTTAATTCTCATATTTTTGAGGTTTTCGCCCTCTTTTTTGTAACTTTGCAGAAAATTTTGCAAGGCCATGGTGATGATTTCCATAGCTCATCTGTATATATAAGTAGAAACAGCGACAAAAGATGCAGATCAAAGAACAACGATTCAAGGCACTCTTCCTTTCGGAGTCAGGCAGGATGTACAAGGCAGCCTACATTCTGCTGGGCGACGAAGACGAGGCGAAGGATGTGGTACAGGATGTCTTCGCCAAGCTGTGGGCTGGTACCATCCCACTGAAAGAGGAGTCGCAGAAAACGTACTTGCTGACCTGTGTCCGAAATCGCTGCCTCAACATTATTGCACACCGCCAGACACAGCAGGAGGCTATCAGACTCCTCAAGCCAGAGGCAATAGCTAGTGAAATGTACGACGATGAAATCATCAAAATGGTGAATCGCTACGTCGATGAGAAGCTCTCGCCTCAGACCAGCCGCATCATCAAGATGCACTTCGACGAGGACCAGTCGTACAAGGATATCTCCAATTCGCTGGGCATCAGTCTGTCGGCAGTCAACAAGCACATCGTGCAGGGGTTGAGGAAACTACGTTCAACTTTTAAAGACAGAGAAGCATGAAGAAAGAAGAGCAGATCAGGATGCTGCTGCACCCTGAGAAATACACAGATGAGCAACTCGACCAGATGTTGGACGAGGTGAATATTCCTGTGCCTGAGGCCAACAGGGAATGGATGAGGTTTGAGAAAAAGAGAAGTGGATTCCCAATCTTAAAGATTGCAGCCTCTATCATTAGTGTGCTGATGCTTTCAGGCATTGCCTACGCCACAATCGCCCATTTCATCGAGACAGACGAGAAGCCGAAGACGGCCATCACAGAAAGCAAACCTGATGTTGACAAGGTTGAGAAGACCTACGGCATGGAGGTGCCCCCCACGAAGAAAGCCCCTGTGGAATTTAACAATGTGGAGCTACAGCAGATTATGAAGTATGTGAGCGATAACTATAACGTCAAGGTGGAGTTTAAGAACAACGATGCTCGCACCATCCGCTTCTATCTGCAATGGGAGGCCGACAACACCCTTCAGGAGATTATCGACAAGATCAACCACTTCGAGAAAGTGCGTCTGACACTCAACGAAGAAACCATCACCATAGAATAAGCCAGCAACAATGAAAAAGATATATCTACTCTTATTGTGCCTTATCGCCATGAGCGCAAAGGCGCAACAGTTATCCCACGACTTCCAGAACGCATCGCTCAGTGAGGCCCTGATCTGGATTGACAACGCTCAGAATCATTCATGCACCTCACCTTCGACCATCAGGATATCTATATAGAATGTACCCAAAAGGAGGACACGAAGGTCATCGGACGCGTGGTTGATGACAGTGGCAATCCAATCGAGTTTGCCAATATCACGCTGCTCAACGATGGTTTTGTGAATGGTGGCGTCAGCAATGAGAATGGCGACTTTGTGATTCCCTGCAATACCCGGCAACTCACGCTGAAAGTATCGTATATCGGTTATAAGACTGTCATTCGCAACGTCAATGTGGGTCACGTCGGGACGATCACCCTCCAGCCAGAGACCTATATGGTGAAAGGCGTAGAGGTGAAAGGCGAGATTCCACAGTATAAGATGACGCAAGGCGGCTTGACGGTAGATGTGGAGCACTCTATCCTGCATGATGTAGGCACTGCCGACGATCTGCTGTCGATGATGCCTCTGATGAAGGGCAAAGACGGTAAGTTTGAAGTGCTGGCCAAAGGCGAACCGGAAATCTATATCAATAATAAAAAAGTACGCGATAAGAGCGAACTGAAGCAACTGAAGTCGGTAGATATCAAGAGCGTAGATATCATCACGGCTCCTGGTGCCCAATACAATGCCGAAGTGAATGCCGTCATCCGTATCAAGACGCTGAAGACTCAAGGCGAGGGACTGAGTCTAATGGTGACCAGCGATACGTGGAAAAACAACAAGTGGAGCAACTACAACGACCTGACCTTAAATTATCGTACAGGCGGACTGGATGTCTTTGCCAACGTGGCCCTCGACAACAGTCACTACAGTGGAGATCAGGATCTTGAACAGGAACTGCATATCAAAAAAGACAAGTTCGATGTCCAAGTCGGGCTGCCAGTTAGGAGTAGCTGGACGCAGTTCCAATATAAGGCAGGTCTGAGTTATGATTTCAATAACGACCATTCATTAGGTCTGAGTTTTTCGTCTCAGAAGATGCTTTATCACCGTTATAAGTCTGACATGACGCAGAACTATCTGAAGAACGGAGCCTTCTACGGCGACGTCCTTTTGAAGACAGATATCAACGAACTCGACAAACCTGTATGGGAACTCAACACATATTATGTGGGAAAGGCTGGGAAACTGGACATCGACCTGAACGCCACAATTCTCCAACGCAAGACGGAGAACCATCTCAACCAGCTGGAATATAGTAAAGAGCTGGGTGATCGCGCCATCACAACTCTTAACAACGAAAACCGTAAGATGATGGCAGGAAAGCTAGTGCTGGCTTATCCTGTATGGAAAGGTGTTCTGAGTGGCGGAACAGAAGCCACAAGCACGAAAAGTTATGGTCATAATGTCAATCAAGAAGGCATCATACCAGAGACTGACAACGAGATGAAAGAACAGAACATTGCCGGCTTTGCTGAATATGAGTGCCAGTTAGGATCATGGCGACTGAATGCCGGCCTCCGCTTTGAGCATGTAAAAGCAGACTACTACTCGTTTGGCGAATGGCAGCAAGAGCCCAGTCGCACCTATAACGACTGGTTCCCCAACCTGTCAGTAGCATGGCAGAAAGACAAGTGGAACGCACAACTGAGCTATAACAAGCGGCTATTGCGCCCATCAGTACGCCAGAGCATAGACTTTAATCTTACCTACTCGTGGCTGACTTTTGTGACAGGATTTACGCGTGAAAACGATCTCTTCACTCATATTGGCAGAGTGTATGATGAAGAAAAAGAGATTGCCATCTTCCAACCCGTCAACTTCGACCATCAGGACCGTGTCTATGCCACTCTTGTCGCCTCACCAAAACTGGGGTTCTGGCAACCTAATGTCACACTGCACTACTACCAGCAGATATTTGATGCAGAGAAGTATGGTGCGCCTGAGAAACTAAATAAACCTGAGTTCAGCTTCGACCTGAAGAGCTGGTTCGTTATCAATCCCACGACAAAGGCACTGGTGCAAGTCAGTTATACTAGCAGCAACCACTGGGCATTCATGTATCGCGGCAGCAACTTCGCAGTGAATGCCCGACTACAGAAGTCATTCTTTAATGAACGGCTTTCGTGTACGCTTTATGCCAACGATATCTTCCGCACATCAAGAAATAAGATGACCACTTACTATGCCATCGGTCTGACAGCCCAGGACGTGTACACCTATACACAGTGTGTGGGTCTGACGCTGAGTTACAACTTCAACGTCTCTCGTTCAAAGTATAAGGGCTCTGGTGCTGGTAACGCC
>ONNY01000031.1 GCA_900319305.1 uncultured Prevotella sp. | reverse complement strand
GTTCCTCGATGGTCTGGTGACGAAGGTCTATGAGTTCGGAGGCGGAAAAGTCAGGGAGCATCTGGGTGGCATCTACGATTTCCTTCAGGCGAAGAAGATTACAGAACTCAACGAACTCGGGAAGGACGCGGATCATTCCCACGTTGGGAACAAAACAGTCCCAGCCCGGGAACAAAACATTCCCACGTTGGGAACAAAAAACGAGCCACAGGCTCCAAGTCAGGAGGCCTTAACCAAAGTCCTCAGCTATGCGGAGCGCAAGGAACAGCAGAAGCGCAGGAACCGTGCTGAGAAGGCTGTGAAGGAGTCGGAGGCGAAGATCGAGAAGATGGTGCTGATGCAGCCTGAGAACGCTTCGGATATGACCCTCGTGACGGAATACACCTCTACGAAGAAGTGTCTGGACGAGGAGGTGGAACGCTGGGAGAAACTCAGTGAAACTTTGGAATCAATGATATCTAATTAAATAACAACAATGAAGAAAAGAATTTTAACGATGATGGCAATGGCATCGATCTCAATGATGACAATGGCACAAAGTACATTAGGGTCTGGTCTGAATGTCGCAGACTTCGACAAGAGCGTGCGCCCTGGTGATGATTTCTACGCGTATGCCTGCGGCGGATGGATGAAGAGTCACCCGCTGCCTGCAGCCTATTCCCGTTACGGTAGTTTTGACCGTCTGCAGGAAGATAACGACAAGCGTATCAATGCAATCCTGAAGGAACTTGAAAGCAATACCTATGAGAAGGGTACCATCGAACAGAAACTGAGTGATCTGTACAAGTTGGCGATGGACTCTACACGTCGTAACCAGGAAGGTGTGGCACCGTTGATGCCACTGATCAAGAGACTGGAGGCTGCCAAGACCAATAAACAGTTGTTGGCTATCCAGTTGGAAAAGGCTCCTTATGGTGAGCAGGAGTTCTTCTTCTGTTCCTTCGGCGCTGATGACAAGAACGCTACACAGAATATCCTGAACGTTTATCAGGGTGGTCTGTCACTTGGTCAGAAAGAGTATTACCTGGATAACGACAAGGCTACAGCGGATATCCGTGAAGCATTTAAGAAGCACGTAGTCAGGATGTTCCAACTCTTTGGCTTCAGTAAGAGTGCAGCTACCAAGAAGATGCAGAACATCATGAAGGTGGAGACGGCTCTGGCTAAGGTTTCCAAGTCACGTACCGAACTCCGCGACCCGGAAGCCAACTACAATAAGATGACGCTGAAGGAGTTTGAGGCCAACTATCCGAACCTGCCGTTGGTGAAGGTGATGAATGCCCAGGGCGTTGACACCAAGTACCTGCAGGAGATGGTGGTGGGTCAGCCCGCCTTCCTGGAAGGTGCCAACAAACTCGTGGGCAGTATTACACCTGCTGAGTATCGTGACGTGATGGAGTGGGGCTTCATCAATGATGCAGCCAACTACCTGAGCGATGCCACCGTGGCTGAGAATTTCGAATTTAATGGCAGAATCCGTTCTGGTCGTAAGGAGAACCATCCGCTTTGGAAGCGTAGTACTTCACAGGTGGAGCGTGTGATGGGTGAGGCTCTGGGTAAGATCTATACGGAGAAGTATTTCCCCGAGGCTGCCAAGAAACGTATGGTGAACCTGGTGAAGAACCTTCAGATTGCCCTTGGAGAGCGTATCGCCGCTCAGGACTGGATGGATGATTCTACAAAGGTGAACGCCCTCCTGAAGTTGAATACCTTCTACGTGAAGGTGGGCTTCCCAGATAAGTGGACGGATATCTCGAAACTTCAGATCGATCCGCAGAAATCCTATTACGAAAACATCCAGGAGTGTGATAAGTTCTGGAAGGCTTGGAATATTGAACACCTGGTTGGCAAACCCGTAGATCGTGATGACTGGTATATGACACCTCAGACGGTGAATGCTTATTACAATCCTACCACCAACGAGATCTGCTTCCCTGCAGGTATTCTGCAGTATCCGTTCTTTGATATGGAGGCTGACGATGCTTTCAATTATGGTGCTATCGGTGTGGTGATTGGCCACGAGATGACACATGGCTTCGATGATCAGGGTCGTCGTTTCGATAAGGATGGAAATATGCACGACTGGTGGACAGAGGCTGACGGAAAGAACTTTACAGCACGTACGGATAAGTATGCAGACTTCTTCTCAGCCATCAATGTATTGCCCGACCTGAAGGCAAACGGACGTCTGACACTGGGTGAGAACCTGGCTGATCACGGTGGTCTGCAGGTGGCTTGGGCTGCGTATAAGAATGCCACCAAGATCAATGCGCTTGGAGAGAAGGATGGTCTGACAGCAGACCAGCGTTTCTTCCATGCCTATGCAGGTGTGTGGGCTGGAAATATCACAGAGGAGGAAATCCGTAACCGTACGAAGAGTGATCCTCACTCCCTGGGACGCTGGCGCGTGAATGGTGCCTTACCGCATATCGATGCCTGGTATGATGCCTTCGGTGTCAAGGAGGGTGACAAGATGTTTATTCCGAAATCTGAACGTCTGCAACTGTGGTAAACGGGTAAAAAAATGATAAAATGCCGTCGTAAATGTAAATTTACGGCGGTTTTTTTTTGTTTATTTGTTTTTTTTATTAATTTTGCACCTTAGTTAATACTAACACGTGATAGGTTATGAATGAAGATATTACTATAAATCCTGAGAGAACGAATCGAGGGGCGCAGCAGATGCAGCATGAAGATCTTTTTATGCAGCGTGCTGATGATATGCAGATGGCGCAGCAGATGCAGATGAATATGCGTGCTGCTTCAGGTGTCGTCTGCCCTCATTGTGGTACAATCAATGACCCGGAAGCCGTGTTCTGTGCTTCCTGCGGTAGTCAGATCGGTAAGATGTCCTGTCCGAACTGCGGTGCGGAACTGGATGCCGATGCTGATTTCTGTGAGACATGTCGTCGTTATGTCCGTAAGGATGTGTGTTCCTTCTGCGGTGCGCATCTGGATGGAAACGAGGCTTTCTGTCCTGAGTGTGGTAGTCCGAGGGGCGGTATCGTCTGTCCTGTCTGTCATACGATGAACGACTTCGCCTTCTGCAAGCAGTGTGGTACGCCATTGACGGAAGATGCCATGATGTTGCTGGAGCAGGTGCGCGAGATGCCGGAATATATCGAGATGAAGAAGTTGGCAGACGATCTGCAGGAGATGGATCTGATGATCCCGTATGCCTCAGAGCCAGAGAAACTCCGTGATGAGGAGAACAATAAGTTGCGTGAGCGCGTGCTGATGCTTCTGGCACAGGATAGGGGAACACCCAATCCGATCATTCCTGAATCAGAAAACAAACGTCTGACCAAGGAGGAATATGACAAGAAGAAACAAGAATACCTTGAAAAGATATCTGAACTACTTGACAAGATGGCTCAGCAGCCACAGCCCAGACCTGCACAGGTACGTAATTATGCGATGGCGTGCCGTCCGCAGGGTGTCAGACTGGCTTGGGAGTGTAACTTCAAACATGCCCTTCATTCCAGTCCGTGCGGATGTGCCAAACCCCAGATGGGTGGCAAATGGGTGATTCTTGGTAAGAATTCGAGAAAGGAAATTAAAGACGATTAATCATGAATACAGATAGAACGTTTGATCCCGCTCGACAAGGGGATATGAATGCGACGCGTCGCATCAATGTCGGTCCCTCCACAGTACGACCTGCTGCTGGTTCTTCTACGGTACGACCCGCTTCGGCTACCATACGGTCTTCTGCCATGATGGGCGGATCTGTCAGACCTAACAGTTTTGCGTCGCAGGCAGATAATGTAGATGATCAGTATTTCCTGCTGAAAGGCAATAAGTATAAGAATCTCCAGTCACTGAGTGAAGATACGGGTGAGGCCCAGGTGTTTCTCGTAGAGCGCGACGGAGAAAAGTTTGTACTGAAAATCTATTATCCTAATTTTGACGTCAACAAGAAAGTTCTTCAGACTGTTTATAACTTCAACTTCGAGATGATTGTCAAGGTGTTCGACTTTGGCAAGACCTATGTTGATGGTAAACACAGATATTATGAACTGATGGAGTTCCTCAAGGGCGGCACGATGCAGGAGTATCGTCTGAACGGCGATATGGACAAGTTCCGCAGAATAGCCCTGCAGGGTGCGGCTGCGCTGGCCTACTGTCATCAGTGCGGTATCCTGCATAAGGATATCAAGCCTGGCAACTTCTTCTTCCGTGATAAGGAACATACGGAACTGGTGCTTGGTGACTTCGGTATCTCCAGTATCCTGGATCAGGACGGAAAAGCCCATAAGACGACCCAGGCCCGTACGCCGATCTATGCAGCACCTGAGATGTACACCGATGTGATCGATGGTGTGGTAGAGGTGACGCCTGCGGCAGACTTCTATTCTTTCGGTATCTGTCTGATGGCCTTGTGGCTGGGTGAGTCGCCGCTGAGTTCTAATGAGCGTGTGATGATGCGTCAGAAGAGTGAAGGACGCTTACCTCATATCTTTGAACTTCCTAATCGTGTCAGGTTGCTGATACAGGGTCTGACGGTTGTCAATGCTGCCAACCGTTGGGGCTATAAGGAGGTGGAGGAGTGGTTCCTGGGTGGTACCCCGAAGGTGGACCTCTCATCACCCTTCCTGAAATATAAGAGTTTTATTGTCGATCCAGATAAGAACCTGGTGGCAGACAATATCCATGAACTGATTCCGCTGCTGCTCGACAACGAGAAACTGGCTATCGGTTATCTGTATAATGGACGTATCAGTCAATGGCTGGAGGCCTGTGGTAATGGCAAGCTCAGTACGATCCTGAAGGATATCGTCACGAATCGCTATCCCGTGGATCAGCGCGCCGGTCTGATGTCGGCTGTCTATAACATGGAGCCTTCCTTCGCCTATAAGGATGTGAAGGGAAACCTGTGTGAAGACGTACATAGTATCGCCCTGTCATTGTTGAGTTATCAGAGTGACTATGCGATTCTGTTGACCAATCCCAACGACACGCTGTTCCTCTATCTGGAGGCACACACCACCTGTAATATCGAACGACTCCGTTCTTATTTCTCAAAAACAGATAAGAAGGGATCGCAGGTCGCTGTCATGAAGACCATCTATGAGATCGATCCTGACATTCCGCTGTTGGCACGCTACCCGTCGTCTAATCTGAAGGAGATTGTTCTGACCTTTGGTAGGGAACAGTTGACGGAGGATGACTGGCATTGTCTGACTGACGGCAGACTGTTGGCATGGATGTATAGCCATGAGGATAAGATGGTCTGTGAGAGTATGCGTATCCTGACGCAGGGAAAGCCCTATTCGGAGTCGTTGGCATTTAAGGTGCTGTATAACCTCGATCGGGAGGCTGGCTACGACCTCAAATCAGCCTTTACACCGTTACAGATCGGAGAACAGATCTGTGAACGTTTGAAGGGTGTGGAGCATCTCGACGAAGAAGGTTTCAAAAATGCGATGTTGGATATCGTGGAACTGGATGGCAGGTTCAGCTACTATGCCCAGTTGCATGGTTGGAATGAGGTGTTGAATGAGCACCACCGTTGTTTCGACTTGTCAAGCGAAGAGAACCGTGAACGTCTCGGCGCCTATGATTATAAGACGGCAGTCTATCGTTTCTGTCGTATCTTGGGTACCTCGCCAGTCTATCTGATGCCTGATGGAAAGGAACTGACTGACGGACGTGAGCTTGATCTGAAGAACTACTCCCAGATCAGGACGGAGATCCGCAACGGTTCGTTTGCACAATGGATGTCCATCTTCTACCATGAAGATCCGTTTGCCGACTTCTCAGAAGAATATGCTTACGAGAAGACATTAGAGAGTTGGCTGATGGCTTTAGGAAAGATAGACAAGACACAGAACTATTACAAACGATTCGTAGATGCACGTCAGGAGACACAGACGCGCGTACAGAATGTCCGTGATAACTGGAAGCATGCCAAACGCAGGGAAAATCTGTGGCGTTTCATGTTCTACGGTCTGTGTGGCATCTGGATCCTGTTGATCCTGATATTAGGTGTGGACGATCGTACTTATCTGCTTGATCATGCCCTCTTCGCCATCGGATTACCCTTGGGCGGTATGACGGGCCTCATCGTAGGTACCAGAGCCTTCTTCCGAGGCTATGATGTGTTCTTCTCGCTCCTTTGGGGACTCGTGGGAGTGGCATCGTCTTATATACCTATTATAATATTAAAGTATTTCGGACAGTCTCATCCGAGTTTGTTTAATATCATCATTGTGGTGATAACACTGGTCTATATGCTGGTGTGTCACCTGACTGACTTCCGAGGTGATGAGAAAGCAGACAGTAAACTGATATCGGAGGTGTTGGAGAACGACATCAAGTCATCGCTCCTTGAACCCTTATACTATACCTTTAAGACCAAGTCGTATAAATATAACGGTTCGAAGTTCGCATTGTTGAACGATGTGACGGATCAGGTGCGTTCGATCAGTGGTGAGAGTGTGCTGCATTATATCCTGTGGAGTCTGCTGGCACTGATATTCGTACTCGATTTCGTGATCTTCAGTCCGAAGATATTGAATGTAGCTAACCCTGATGCAGATAACCTAAAATCGGCACCTTCTGCAATTTTCAAGCAATTAGAAAGAGACGTAGAATAATGGTTTGTGAGAACTGTCATAAAGAAAACAGACTTCTGGCAAAGTTCTGTAAGTGGTGCGGTCAGCCGATCGCTTCACAGGACTTGCTTGACAAACTGGTAGGGCTTGACGAGGTAAAACGTCAGCTTAAGACGATTGTTAATACCTATACATATCTGCGTTCCCGTAAGGATATATCCAATGTCAGCATCTCTGTAAATGCCATTGTGATTGGTGAGACGGGAACTGGAAAGACCATGTTGGCTGAGATCCTTCGCGATTATTTCTATAAACATAAGATTCTCGCGAAGCCAAAGTTGACAATTGTTGACGCCGTCGATTACCAGCGTTTTGTAGATAAATGGGATGATAACATCAAGAAGGCCAAGGATGGTATCCTGTTCTTCGATAATGTCCAGAAACTGCTGCCTGATAAGTATTCCAATCAGGTGAATCCGTTGGATAAACTGTTTGTGGAGATGGGTAAATGGGAGGACAATCCTATTGTGATTATCTCTGGTCTGACCAAGGGCCTGGATGACTTCCTCGAGAGTAATCCTGCTGTGGCCAACCGTTTCAAATACACTTTCCGTCTGCCGACACCTGGATACCAGGAACTGACGGATATCTGTAAGTTGAACCTGCGTACGAAGTATGGTGTTACCAGATTCTCGCCAGAGGCTGATGACCAGCTGACCCGCTTCTTCAAATACCAGGTTAAGATCAAGGACGAGACGTTTGGTAACGGTCATCTTGCCAACAAGACCTCTGAGGATATCTTCACCCAGTTTATCAGTCGTGGTGCAGATGCGATCCAGGTTGAAAAGAGTGATATCAGAGGCTATGTGCCTGAGGAAAGAAGTGTCGATGATATCCTGAAGGATCTCGACAACTTCATCGGCATGGATGAGGTGAAGAGCGCAGTGCGTGAGATCGCCTATTCTGTGCAGAACAGTATCGAACGTGCAGAACGCGGACTGGGCGAGCAGGAGAAGATGTCGATGCATGTCATCCTGACCGGTAACCCGGGCACGGGTAAGACCACTATCGCACGAAAGTTAGGAGAGATCCTGGCTGCCATCGGTTATCTCGACAGCGGACATGTGGTGGAGGTGGACCGTGCCAAGATGGTGAGTCCCTATCAGGGTGAGACACCCAAGGTGGTGGATAAACTCTGCGACAAAGCGATGGGCGGTATCCTGTTTGTAGATGAGGCTTACACACTGGCTCCGCAAAATGCGGCTGGTGAACGTGATAATCAAGGTGCCCAGGCTTTGGAGAAACTGATGAAGCGCATGGAGGATGATCGTGGCAAGTTTGTGGTGATTGCAGCAGGCTATCGCACCGAGATGGAGAATCTCTTCCGCATCAATCCCGGCTTCAAGAGCCGCTTCACATACTTCCTCGATATTAAGGACTACTCGCCCGAGCAGTTGTATCAGATTATGCTTGTCTTTGCCAAGGAGAAGAAGTATATTTTCTCGCCTGAGGCAGAGGAGTTGGCTAAGAAGCAGATCACGGAGTTGTACAACTCCCGTGGCAACGACTTCGCCAATGGACGTACGATGCGTACACTCTTCGATCAGATCTGTAAGCGACAGGCACAGCGTCTGCAGGGTGAGGATATCTCTACGATGTCGAATGAGGAACTGATGACTATCAAGCCTGCAGACATTCCTTATGAGGCACCGCAGGCAGTGGATGTTTCAGACTGTCTGACAAAACTTGACGGACTGGTTGGTCTGGCTGCTGTGAAGAAGGAGGTGGCAAATCTCACTTCTTACCTCAATCTCCAGATCAAACGTGGAGAGACCAACACCTTCCAAGGCAAGCATTATGTCTTTACAGGTAATCCCGGTACGGGTAAGACGACGGTGGCACGTATCATGGCTGATATCTTCAAGACCTTGGGCATCGTGTCGCGTGGACAGTTGGTGGAGGCAGACCGCTCCAAGTTGGTGGCAGGCTATTCCGGCCAGACGGCTATCAAGACCAATCAACTCGTAGATCAGGCTCTGGGTGGTGTGCTTTTCATTGATGAGGCCTACACCTTGAAATCGAATGATGGAGACACATTTGGTGCCGAGGCTATCGATACGCTTCTGAAACGATTGGAGGATGATCGTGGTAAGTTTATCTGTATCGTGGCAGGCTATACCGACCAGATGCATGACTTCATTGACTCTAACCCGGGTCTGAAGAGTCGATTCACACAGACGATTCATTTCGACGACTATACACCGGATGAGTTGACACAGATATTCCTGAACCTGGCAAGTAAGAAGAACTTCACGGTAGATGAGGTGATGCGTGGTGCCATCCACCGTCAGTTTGAACAGTTGTATCTGCGTCGTGACAAGAACTTCGGCAATGCCCGAGAGGCCCGTCGTATCTTCGATGAGGCTGTTGAACGACAGAGTCAGCGTCTTGTCAAACTGATGAATGATCCTGCCTTCCAGGAGAGTGATATGTTCAGTCTCACACAGGATGATCTGCCAATGGCTCAGAGTGAGGCAGCCCGTCCGCTCGACGAAGTGCTGAACGAACTGGAGGCCTTCATCGGCATGCGCACCGTTAAGAACTCTATCCGTCGTCTGGCGGTACAGAGCATGTTTATGAAACAGCGTGCGGCCATGGGTGCCGGACAGGTGCAGCAGATGGCAATGAACTTTGTGCTGACGGGTAATCCCGGTACGGGTAAAACCTCGTTGTCACGTAAGATGGGTGAGGTGCTCCAGTCTATGGATATCCTGCCAACCTCTCGTGTACTGGAGGTGAGCCGTGCTACCTTAATCGGTAAATATATGGGTGAGACCCCGAAGATTGTCAACAGCATGTGTGACAAGGCGATGGGTGGTATCCTCTTCATCGACGAAGCCTATACCCTCAGCGATGGTGGTGACCAGTATGGCAAGGAGGCCATCGACACCCTGATGAAACGTATGGAGGACGATCGCGGTAAGTTCGTGGTGATTGCTGCCGGCTATAAGGATAAGATGGAGGAGTTCCTGCAGATGAATCCTGGTCTGGCCAGTCGCTTTACCCATAAGTTGCATATCGACGACTACAATGAGGATGAGTTGCTCTCAATCTTCAAGTCGATGGCTCAGAAAGAGCAATACACCCTTTCTCAGACCGCCGAATTCAAGTTGCTTGACACGATCTACAAGATGGTGCTGGCAAAGGACGAGTCATGGGGTAATGCCCGTGAAATGCGTAACCTGCTCGACTCGACGATCCAGAAACTTTCGGTCCGTGTGTCCCAGATGCCGCCTGATCAGGTGACGAAGGAAACATACCAGATTATATTACCAGAAGATATTTAGATAGATATAGATAGAAGATGATTATTTGTCCAACGTGTAGAGAAGAAATCGACGATGATTCCCATTACTGCGACCAGTGTGGGCAGAAATTGTATTTCTGCAACCAGTGTGGCCGGGTAGGAGTAGGACGCCGCTGCACGCATTGTGGCGGATTGATGATGTCGCCTGATGGCTCTGTCAGCCAGCGGGGACAATCTACTGGCATGTCTATGCCGGGATTCATGTCCTATGGATCATCCAGAGGAGGAGAAGGACTTACTAGTTCCATGAGAGCCATGCCTGTATTGGCGCTAATCAATGATAGTTTGAATATTCGTATCAATGGCATGAACGGTGCTATCATCGGACGCCGTAAGGGTCCGTACACGCAGTTCTTTGAGAATCAGAGTTACGTATCGGGCGTGCATGCTCAGTTGAAATTTAACCCAGGTGTAGGGTGGTGTGTGGTTGATAAACATTCATCCAATGGTACCATGCTGAATCAGCGTCCTATCCAGCCGGATGTAGATATGACCTTAAACAGCGGTGATATTCTTACCATCGCAAATGTCAATCTCCAAGTTATAATCAGTTAGAAAGATGATGATTGTATATGATATCACATCTGCCAGTAGGGTGGGATGTGTAAGAAGACAGAATGAGGATATGATACTTGTGGATAATCATTTTGTTCGCAATGATGATTATATGACTCAGGTATCGCTCAATCATCAGGATAAGTTTATCGTTGCTGTAGCCGACGGCATGGGTGGTCATAATCGCGGTGATGTGGCCAGTAGCGATGTCCTGAAGAATCTCCAGTTTTATTATCATGATCTCCCGACGGGATTAGGAACCAGTGAGTTTTATGAGGCAGTCGTAGAATGGCTTGACTCCATCAATAATTATGTGGCATCCAAAGGACGTGCCGATGAGCAGTATGAAGGCATGGGTACGACACTGGTTGCACTGGCATATTATGACGGCGACTTCTATTCCCTGAACTGTGGCGATAGTCGTCTGTACCGCTACCGCGACGGGGAACTGACACAACTCACTACAGATCACTCCCTGAATGAGATGCTTGGTCAGGAGAAGCATACTAATATCATTACTAATTGTATCGGCGGCGGTTGTTCTTCATCCTACATTGACGTCCAACAGATCACGTTTGATGTGAGGGTAGGAGACAAATATCTGTTATGTTCTGACGGACTGACGGATATGGTTCGCGATGAGAAGATTACCGCCTTGCTGGCCAATGGCGCAGATGCTAATGCACTGTGCGATGCGGCTGTCGCTGCAGGAGGATTAGACAATGTATCCTGTTGCGTTATCGAAATTAAATAATACTATATAGACAAAAATGCCTTTAAGATTACCAGATAGATTACCTGCCATTGATATTCTGAAGAATGAGAATATCTTTGTGATGGACAATTCGAGGGCCACAACGCAGGATATCCGCCCTCTCCGCATCGTGATTCTCAATCTGATGCCCCTAAAGATTACAACTGAGACGGACTTGATCCGTCTCCTTTCTAACACCCCCCTGCAGTTGGAGATCAGTTTCATGAAACTGCGTAGTCATACCTCCAAGAATACGCCTATCGAACACATGATGATGTTCTACCGCGACTTCGAATCGATGCGCAATGAGAAGTTTGATGGTATGATCATCACAGGTGCACCGGTAGAGACGCTTGATTTTGAAGAGGTGAACTACTGGGATGAGATTACCGATATCTTCAATTGGGCCCGTACCCATGTCACCAGTACGCTTTATATCTGCTGGGCGGCTCAGGCAGGCTTGTATTATCATTATGGTATTCCCAAATATCCGTTGGAGAAGAAGATGTTCGGCATCTTCCCGCAGTATCCGTTGGAGAAAGGACTGCCTATCTTCCGTGGTTTCGATGATGTGTTTATGATGCCTCATAGCCGTCATACGGAGATCCATCGTGAGGATGTTTTGGCAAATAAGGATTTGACCCTGATTGCAGAGTCACCTGATTGTGGTGTGAGTATCGTGATGGCCAGAGCAGGTCGTGAGTTCTATATCACAGGTCATCTGGAGTATGCACCTAATACCCTCGATACGGAATACCGTCGTGACAAGGGCATCCGTGATGATGTGGATCTGCCGAAGAACTATTATCTCGACAACAACCCTGATAATCCGCCTTTGGTCACCTGGCGCGCCCACGCTAATCTTCTTTATGCCAACTGGATCAACTATTATGTCTATCAGGAGACACCATATAATATTGATGAAATTAAATAGCTATCTGACTTGACAGCATTAGAACTCTTAGCTCCAGCCAAGAACCTGGCATGTGGTATCGCAGCTATCGATCATGGTGCTGATGCCGTCTATATCGGTGCACCACGTTTCGGAGCACGTGCGGCAGCAGGCAACAGCATTGATGACATCTGTCAATTGTGCAGTTACGCCCATCAGTTTGGTGCTAAGGTTTATGTCACTCTCAATACCATTGTCTATGACGATGAGATAGAATCAGTCAGAACAGTTATCGTTCAGTTGGAAAAGGCTGGGGTAGATGCCATCCTCATACAGGATATGGCTGTGCTTACAATGCTCCAGGAACAACAGAGCCAGATGGCATTTCATGCCTCCACGCAGACGGATAATCGTACGGCGGAAAAAGTGCGCTGGCTTCAGGACATCGGATTCTCCCGTGCTGTCCTAGCCCGTGAACTGTCAGCAGAGGAGATCGCCAAGATTCATCGTGAGGTGCCTGACATCGAATTGGAAGTCTTTGTCCACGGTGCGTTGTGCGTCAGTTATTCGGGTATCTGTTATGCTTCAGAACACTGTTTCCATCGCAGTGCCAACCGTGGTGAGTGTGCGCAGTTCTGTCGCATGCGTTTCTCTTTGGTTGATGTCGATGGCAAGGAGATAGAACGAGAGCGTTATCTGTTGTCGTTGAAGGATATGAACCAGAGCGACGACCTGCAGAAGTTGGTGGAGGCAGGTGCCACCTCCTTTAAGATTGAAGGACGTCTGAAAGATGTGGCTTATGTCAAGAATGTGACGGCAGCCTATAGTGAACGCCTGAATGCCATCATCCGTCAGCATCCGGATAAATACTGTCGTGCTTCACAGGGCTCTTGCGAATACACTTTTAAGCCAGATCTCAACCGCACCTTCAATCGTGGTTATACCTCATACTTCCTGAATGGTCGTCAGCAAGACATCGCCTCCTTCGACAGCCCCAAGGCAGTAGGTGCTTTTGTGGGAACGGTAAAGGAGATCCGTGGGAACTCTTTTAATGTAGCAGGTGTGACGAGTTTTACCAATGGCGACGGACTCTGTTTCCTGAACGAGGAACGGAAGTTCGAGGGACTGCGTGCCAACCGTGTGGAGGGTAATCGTATCTATCCCTTTAAGATGCCTCCAAACTTGCGCCCGGGGATGGCGCTCTATCGTAATAACGATCAGGAGTTTGAACGTGCCCTCTCCAAACCCAGTGCCATTCGTAAGATTCCTGTAAGTATCACCTTGCGTGCTGTTGACGATGGCTTTGAGTTGAGTGCAGGTCAGGCGACAGTGCATTTCACTGCCGAGCATCAGTTGGCGCAGAAGTCGCCTCGTGAGAATCTGATACGACAGTTGTCGAAGTTGGGTGATATTTCATCCCCAACAGCCAACTCTCTGAGATGCGCCGCCAGTTGGTTGCAGCATTATCGAAGGAAAGGCCTCGCACCCAAACACCAGTTTCCCAAAAAGAAATACAGAAGGTTGTAAGAGAGAAATACCCTCATCCTTATCTCTATAACATCTCTAACCACCTCTCTCAACAGTTCTATGGTGCCACGTCATTGACGGCCTATGAGTTGAAGGGTGGGGATGGACCTATCATGCAGTGTCGCCATTGCATTCGTTATAGTTTGGGCTATTGTGTCAAAAATGGTGGCAAGCGCCCATCTTGGCATGAACCTCTTTCTCTCGTTTTAGGCGATGGTCGTCGCTTCCGTCTTGAGTTTGATTGTCAACATTGTCAGATGAATGTATATGCGGAAGCTCGTTAGTCTGTTTTGTCTTGTACTCATTCTGAGCGGCTGCTACAATCGTGGGCCGATTACACCTGATGCCTGGGATCTCACCAGTCAGCAGATCGACTCCATCTCATTCTATACCACCCATCACTATACGCAGAACTATAACTTCGTGGTGACTGGCGACTCTTTAGTTCTGGTGGCACAGCAACCTGAGGATATGTCTGTACCTGATATCGTGTCGATGGAGATAGAGTCAGAGACGGGAGAACTACAGAAGGACTCCATCACCATCCGTAAGCATGAGCGTATCGTTGTGGCAGACATCAAGACGCTGCCTGCAGATACCATCGACTCTGTATGGGTGAAGGTGGCACGCGACCAACTTACCTTCGGCTGGATTCATGAGAATGAACTGTTGGAAAAGGTATCGCCAGATGATCCCATCAGTCAGTTCATCGATCAGTTTTCCAATGTCCACTTGTTGGTGTTCCTGGCTTTCTGTGTGGTAACGGCCGCCGTCTATGGTCTGCGCCGTATGATGCGGAAGGGTTGTAAGATTGTGCATTTCAATGATATCCCCTCGTTCTATCCCACGATCTTGTGTCTGCTTATCGCCTCTTCAGCGGTGTTGTACAGCAGCATCCAACTGTTTGGTCCTGAGACGTGGCGTCATTTCTATTATCATCCTTCGCTCAATCCCTTTGCATTGCCATTCTGGCTGGGTGTTTTTATCACGTCGGTATGGGCCATCATCATCGTCGCCATTGCCACTGTTGATGATGTTACCCGTATGCTCCCATTGGGTCAGGCGGTCCTGTATCTTATTGGTCTGGCTGCTGTCTGTGCCGTCTGCTATGTGGTGTTCAGCATCACCACCTTATATTATATAGGTTATCCGCTTCTGATTGCTTATTACATCTTTGCGCTTGGAAGACAAAGAAATATCCCTTAAAGAAGTAAATTCAGTGAATTTACTCACCAAATTCAGTGAATTTACCGACCAAATTCAGTGAAATTACTTTTAGATTAGTATCAAATCACTCATAATCATATCACTAATGAAGAGCCCTTCTTTAGTGAGTGAGAGACGATTGTGTTGGAATTTTAGCAGATGAGCATCCATGTGCCGTTGGGCGTTTGCTAAGCAATAAGTACGTTGCTTAGGTGTCAGTTTACTTATGTCTAATCCCTCGCAGGTTCTCAAGGCCACCGTTATGGCATCATTATAACGTGTATCTTCATCGAGTGTCTCTGATTCAAAAAGCCTTTGGTCTTGTTCCATGCCTTTGATATACTGACGGATATCGTCGACATTCCAACTGCGTGTCGTAATATCGTAGGAATGGGCAGCGGCTCCGATGCCGATATAGGGGATGCCTTGCCAGTAACTGCTGTTATGACGACTTCGGTAACCAGGTTTGGCAAAGTTCGAGATCTCATAATGCTCATAACCCGCAGCCTCCAGATGGTTTAACAACGTATAGTACATCCGTCGCTCCAGTTCCTCGTCAATCTCTGATACCTTGCCTTGTTCTAATAACCGATAGAGTGGGGTACCTTCTTCGTACATCAGACAATAGGTTGAAATATGCTCCACATCCAGCGACAAGGCTTCTTTGATATCCGCTTCCCAGTCTTCAAGTGTCTCCTCTGGAAAACCGTATATCAGGTCGATGCTGATATTCCTGAAACCTGCCTGGCGTAAAGTATCTACGGCCTGATGGATTTGCCTGGCACTATGCCGACGACGCAGGAAACGCAATCTGTCATCGTTGAACGTCTGGGCACCCATGCTTATGCGGTTTATAGGAAGTTTTTTTAGCGCGTCTGCAGTTTCCTTGTTCACATCATCTGGATTCATCTCTATGGTAATCTCAGCGTCGTTTCTCACCTTATTATATATATAGGCGCTATCAAAGATACGTTTCAGTTGCTCTGTTGATAGTTGCGAAGGGGTGCCTCCTCCTAGATAAATGGTGCTTATAGCCTCGACCGATGGGCGCATCTTTATCTCGCTGCAAACAGCATCGACGTACTTCTCACGGAACTCCAGCCCCGTGGTGGAATAGAAACCGCAATACACACAACGGCTCTTACAAAATGGAATATGAATGTATAAACCTGCCATTTTCACCGCAAAAATACTAATTTAGTTTAATATTTGGAAGATTTCTTTGGTATTTTGTAGGAAAATGCCTAATTTCGTGCCCACAAAAAGAATTATTCACCTAAAGCTAAATTGATATGAAAGTTTATCAAACGAACGAGATAGAGGGTAAGAACACCATGAGCGATTATTTCCCTGTTGAACAGGAATATGGCTACTCGGTGTTCTCTACTGTTTTTCATGTAGAGTGGAACAACAAGAAGCTGAACATCATCGACTGTCCAGGTTCTGACGACTTCGTAGGTGGTGCTATCACTGCCTTGAACGTCACAGATCAGGCTGTGCTGCTCATCAACGGCCAGTATGGTCCTGAGGTAGGCACGATGAATGCTTTCCGTAACACGGAGAAGTTGAAGAAGCCTGTGATCTTCCTGGTAAACCAGTTGGATCGCGATAACTGCGACTTCGACCAGATTCTCTCTCAGTTGAAGGAGGTCTATGGTCCCAACTGCGTTCCCGTTCAGTATCCTATCCAGACAGGTGCTGGTTTTAACAGTGTCATCGACGTGTTGCTGATGAAGAAGTACTCTTGGAAGCCCGAGGGTGGTGCTCCTATCATCGAGGATATCCCTGCCGATCAGTTGGAGAAGGCCAAGGAGTGGAAGGCTGCCCTTGTGGAGGCTGCTGCCGCTGGTGACGACACACTGATGGAGAAGTTCTTCGAGAGCGAGGACCTCAGCGAGGATGAAATGCGTGAGGGTATCCGTAAGGGTCTTGTCACACGTAGCATCTTCCCCGTCTTCTGTGTCTGCGCAGGTCGTGATATGGGTGTTCGTCGTCTGATGGAGTTCCTCGGCAACGTGGTTCCTTTTGTGAGTGAGATGCCTGTCATCAAGAATGCTGCCGGTAAGGAAGTACCTGCCGATGCTTCTGCTCCTACATCACTCTATTTCTTCAAGACTGGTGTTGAGCCCCATATCGGTGAGGTTCAGTACTTCAAGGTGATGAGTGGTGTCGTGAAGAGCGGCGACGACCTGACGAATGCTGATCGTGGTTCTAAGGAGCGCATGGGTACACTCTATGCTTGTGCTGGTGCTAACCGTATTCAGGTGGATGAACTCCGTGCCGGTGATATCGGTTGTACCGTGAAACTGAAGGACGTGAAGACCGGTAACACCCTGAATGGTAAGGACGTAGATAATAAGTTCGACTTCATTAAATATCCTAACTCTAAGTTCTCTCGTGCCATCAAGGCAGTCAACGAGGCTGAGACCGAGAAGATGATGGCTGCGCTGCAGAAGATGCGCCAGGAGGATCCCACATGGGTGGTTGAGCAGTCTAAGGAGTTGCGCCAGATCATCGTTCACGGTCAGGGTGAGTTCCACCTGCGTACCTTGAAGTGGCGTATGGAGAACAACGAGAAGATCCAGATTGAATATCAGGAGCCGAAGATCCCGTATCGTGAGACTATCACAAAGATGGCCCGTGCCGACTATCGTCATAAGAAGCAGTCGGGTGGTGCAGGTCAGTTCGGTGAGGTTCATCTGATCGTAGAGCCTTACACTGACGGTATGCCTGATCCTACCTCATTCACCATCAACGGCCAGGAGTTCAAGATGAACATCAAGTCGAAAGAAGAAAAGGATCTGGAGTGGGGTGGTAAACTCGTCTTCATCAACTCAGTGGTTGGTGGTGCCATCGATATGCGCTTCATGCCCGCTATCCTGAAAGGTGTGATGGAGCGTATGGAGCAGGGCCCTCTGACAGGTTCTTATGCCCGCGACGTTCGTGTGATTGTCTATGACGGTAAGATGCACCCCGTGGATTCTAACGAACTCTCATTCATGCTGGCAGCCCGTAACGCCTTCTCTGCAGCCTTCAAGGAGGCCGGTCCTAAGGTACTTGAGCCTATCTACGACCTCGAGGTACTCGTACCCGCTGACTACATGGGTGATGTGATGTCTGACCTCCAGGGCCGTCGTGCCATCATCATGGGTATGGATTCAGAGAGTGGTTACCAGAAACTTACCGCTAAGATTCCTCTCAAGGAGTTGGCGAGCTACTCTATCGCCCTGTCATCACTGACTGGTGGTCGTGCTTCGTTCACCACAAGTTTCTCAAGCTATGAACTTGTACCGAACGATATCCAGCAGACGCTGATTAAGGAGCATGAGGCTGAGATGAAGGAAGAGGATTAATCCTGATTCTGAAACAGATAACTTAAAGATTAGGGCGGAGTTTAGGCTTCGCTCTAATTTATTATATATAACTAATTATTATAAAATATTTAATAATTGTTAAGTATCAAGAATTAATTAACATATTTCGACTGTTGTTTTAAGAATCGCCTTACATTTGCAGACGAATATTAAAGATAGCAATGAAGAAAAGTACAATTTGGATCATCGCCATAGTCATGGGCCTCTCGTTCATAGGCCTTCTGTTCTTGCAGATCTCTTATATCGAAGAGATGACCAAGATGAAGAAGGAACAGTTCGATGAGTCCGTTAACCGCAGTCTCTATCAGGCCTCCCGTAACCTGGAGATGAACGAGACGCTCCGTTATCTGGAGAAAGATGTGAAGCAGACCGAGCGTAAGGCCTTCCATCAGGACTCCGTGATGGTCGATGGTCTTGATGGTACCATCAAACAGAGTCATCAGTTTGCGGTGGCTGCCGACGACGGTACCGTCTATTCCTCTTTCGAGTTGAAGACATTCGCCATCAAGCCCGCCAATGTGCCTAAGGCCATGATCCTGCGTACCGATAAGAATTCCATCTCCGAGGCTTCTAAGTCGCTGCAGGAGATTGTACGCAACCGTTATGTCTATCAGAAGGCCCTGCTCGATGAGGTGGTCTATAACATTCTCTATACCGCATCGGATAAGCCTCTGAAGGAACGCATCAACTTCAAGTTGCTCGATCAGGATATCCGTGCCGAGTTGATGAACAATGGCGTGAACATCCCTTATCACTTCCGCGTGCTGACTGCTGATGGACGTGAGATCTACCGTTGCCCTGACTACTCTGAGGAAGGTGAGGAATATACCTATAAGCAGACGCTTTTCCGTAACGACCCTTCACCGAAGATGGGTGTCGTGATGATTCACTTCCCTGACATGAACTCCTACATCTTCTCCAGTGTCCGCTTTATGATTCCTGCGATGGTGTTCACCATCGTGCTGCTGATCACGTTTATCTTCACCATTGTGGTGATCTTCCGTCAGAAGCGCTATAACGAGATTAAGAACGACTTCATCAACAATATGACCCACGAGCTCAAGACACCTATCTCCAGTATCTCACTGGCAGCACAGATGCTCAACGATGAATCCGTCACAAAGAGCCCTTCGATGCTACAGCATTTGGGTGGTGTCATCAACGACGAGTCGAAGCGCCTGCGCTTCCTTGTGGAGAAAGTGCTCCAGATGTCGATGTTCGACCGCAAGCAGGCCACCTTCAAGAAGAAGGAACTCGACCTCAACGAACTCTTGGAGACGATTGCCAGTTCCTTCACACTTCGTGTGGAGCATACGGGCGGTAAGATCTATACTGAGATCGAGGCAGTCGATTCTGCCATCTTCGTCGATGAGGTGCATTTCCAGAATGCCATCACTAATCTGATGGACAATGCCGTGAAGTATCGTAAGCCCGAAGAGCCGCTCGATATCTATATCCGCACCTGGAATGATAAGGATCATCTGTGCTTCTCGATCCGTGACACCGGTCTGGGTATTAAGAAGGAGAATGTGAAGAAGATCTTCGATAAGTTCTATCGTGTCCACACGGGTAATGTCCACGATGTGAAGGGCTTCGGTCTGGGTCTGGCCTACGTCAAGAAGATCATCACCCTCCATGAGGGCGACATCAAGTGCGAAAGTGAAATCGGCAAAGGCACCACCTTCACCATTACACTCCCCACGCTCAAAGAAGATAATTCATAGTATTAACAATTAAATAAAAACAATTATGGAAGAGAAACTGAAAATTTTGCTTTGCGAGGATGATGAGAACCTCGGAATGCTGCTCCGTGAGTATCTGCAGGCCAAAGGCTTTGTTGCTGAACTCTGTGCCGACGGCGATGCCGGATTCAAGGCCTTCTTGAAAAACAAGTTCGATATCTGTGTGCTCGATGTGATGATGCCGAAGAAAGACGGTTTCACACTGGCTCAGGAGATCCGCTCTGCCAATGCCGACGTGCCCATCATCTTCCTCACCGCCAAGACACTGAAGGAGGATATCCTCGAAGGCTTCAAGATCGGTGCCGACGATTATATCACCAAACCCTTCTCAATGGAAGAACTCGTGTTCCGTATTGAGGCTATCCTGCGTCGCACCAAGGGCAAGAAGACCAAGGAGTCTACCGTTTACCGTATCGGTAACTTCACCTTCGACACCCAGAAGCAGTTGCTGACCATCGACGACAAGCAGACTAAACTCACTACGAAGGAGAACGAGCTGCTGGCACTGCTCTGCAGTCATGCTAATGAGATCCTGCAGCGCGACTTTGCCCTGAAGACCATCTGGATTGACGACAACTACTTCAATGCACGCTCAATGGATGTATATATCACCAAACTGCGTAAGCATCTGAAGGACGATCCTCAGATTGAGATCATCAACATCCACGGTAAGGGCTATAAACTCATTACCCCAGATCAGGAGGCATGATGTCGGGTATTAGATCCTACATAGGAGTGGCGCTGATTTTGGTCGGCGCCCTCCTTTTGATAGTTGGGTACATTGCCGGATGGACCTCCAGCAACCTGGTCCTGTTGGCAGGTCTGCTTCTCGTCATCATCGGTGCCGTGCAGCACATCCGACAGCAGAAAAAGTGTGAAAAGTATTAAATAATCTTAAATATCGATATATCTCTTCACTCTCCACTCTCCACTCTCCACTATTTTTCTTACCTTTGCACCCGCTTTTCGAAGCACATTATTAATTTTATTTTTTAAAAGAGTATGAATCAATACGAAAGAAACCGTTTTCATTTTAACTCCCGTTTTGTCTGATGAACAGATGAAGGAAACGGCCGCAAAATTCAAGAAGGTCCTGACCGATAAGGGTGCAGAGATCCTCAACGAAGAGGCCTGGGGATTGAAGAAGATGGCTTATGCTATTCAGAAGAAATCTACAGGTTTCTACTGCCTCGTAGA
Source organism: uncultured Prevotella sp. (assembly GCA_900319305.1). Taxonomy (GTDB): domain Bacteria; phylum Bacteroidota; class Bacteroidia; order Bacteroidales; family Bacteroidaceae; genus Prevotella. Next base: position 160 of record ONNY01000031.1, on the reverse strand, counting down.
GTTTAAGGCTGAGCCATCAGTGATTAAGACACTGGAGACCGCTTTCCGTCGTGATGAGAAAGTGATCCGTTTCCAGACAGTTAAACTTGACAAGTATGCTGTGGAGTATGCTGAGAAGCGCCGCGCAAAGCTTGGTAAAAAAGAGGAGGCTTAAACTATG
>ONNY01000002.1 GCA_900319305.1 uncultured Prevotella sp. | reverse complement strand
GAGCCGGGTTCCCAGTCAGGGAACTCGGTTTCTCTTTTCTATTATGTCGTTCCTGACAGCCTTCGCCCTAAGGCTCAATATATGTTCCCAACGTGGGAACTATTTATTCCCAACGTGGGAATGTTTTATTCCCAGGCTGGGAACAATTATTACCCTTAATGGAAGTGTAGTGTACTGTGTTGGTTGACAGTTTTGTAGGCTTCGCCATATCTGCAAACACCTAACATGGTATTCTGAAGAAACGTAGTGTTTATCGGGGTTTCCAAAGGTTTTCATAGCCTCAACACCTAACATAAGACCTAACAAACTCCTAACAAAGACCTAACGTTAGGTGTTGTGTTAGGAGATTGTTAGGTGCTTGGAAGCACCGAACGGCCCTAACATCCACAAAATGAGCAAGTTTTAATTCCTCAGAAACTGCCTCAAAGTGAAATTTTTGCGGGATTTAAATCTAGAACTTGCTACATTTAAATCTAACAATTGCTGGAATTAAATCTGGCATCACAACGGATCGATGTCGTAATAGATCTGAAGCGAGGCATAGCGCTTGTCTTGGAGCATCTGCTGCTGGGCAAGCGCTAAGTATCTGCGGACCTCCGACATGTTGAGGCTGGGTTCCAGCTTCAACACGAGCTTGCGGATGGAGAGCGACTTGATCTTTGCAACAGCGGGCTTATCGGGGCCTAAGACACGAGAGCCGAACCACTGGCGCAACTGACTGCCGAGTTCCAAGGCAGCCGTATCAACCACGTTGTCATACCGATGCTTCAGAAAGACATTGATGAGGCGATAATAAGGCGGATAATGGAACTGCTGACGCTCGGCAATCACCGACTTATAGAAAGCCTGGAAGTCGTTACGCACAATCTGGTCAATCAGGGGCAGATCAGGACTCTTCGTCTGGAGGATCACAAGTCCACGTTTGCCCTTACGTCCTGCCCGTCCGCTCACCTGCGCCATCATCATGAATCCATGCTCGTAAGCACGGAAGTCGGGATAGTTTAACATGGCATCGGCATTCAGGATGCCCACCACACTCACCTTGTCGAAGTCGAGTCCCTTGGAGATCATCTGCGTGCCAATCAACAGGTTCGTACGACCTGCGGAGAAATCGCTGATGATCCGTTCGTAGGCATGACGGCTGCGGGTGGTATCAAGATCCATACGGGCAATTCGGGCCTCTGGGAAGATATCCTGCACTTCAGCCTCGATCTTCTCCGTGCCATAGCCCTTGGTGAACAGATCCTTGCAGCCACAGGCAGGGCACTCCGTTGGCACCTGATAGGTATAGCCGCAATAATGACAGGTGAGCTGATTGAGGTTGCGATGGAAGGTGAGTGAGACATCACAATGCTGGCAATGGGGCACCCAGCCGCACTGCTTACACTCGATCATGGGCGCATAGCCCCGACGGTTCTGGAAGAGGATCACCTGCTCGCCCCGTTCCAAAGCCTCACGCGTCTTTGCCAGCAGCAAGGGTGAGAAGGGCCCGTTCATCATCTTGCGGCGTTGCAGATCCTTGATATCCACCACCTGTATCTCAGGGAGTTCGATACCCTGATAACGCTTCTCAAGCGTCACCAAGCCATATTTGCCTGTCTTGGCGTTGTGATAGGTCTCCATCGAGGGTGTGGCTGTGCCCAACAGGGTCTTGGCGCCAAACATCTGAGCCAGCATGATCGCCGTAGATCGGGCATGATAGCGGGGCATGGGGTCCTGCTGTTTATAGCTGGTCTCGTGCTCCTCATCGACAATCACCAGACCGAGGTCCTGGAAAGGCAACAACACCGCACTGCGCGCACCGAGGATCACATCGTAGGGATGCTTGGAGAGTTGTTTCTGCCAGATCTCCACCCGCTCGGCATCGGAGTATTTACTGTGATAGATACCTAAGCGGTCACCAAACACATGCTGCAGACGACGCATGATCTGCACCGTCAGCGCAATCTCAGGCAACAGATAAAGCACCTGCTGTTTTTTCTCCAACGCCTGTTTGATGAGGTGGATATAGATCTCCGTCTTTCCGCTGGAAGTGACACCATGCAGCAGCGTGACGTTCTTCTTCATGAAAGAGAGGAGGATCTGATTGTAGGCATCCTGCTGGGCTTCGTTGAGAGGCTTGACGTTCTCCAGATGAGGCTCTCCCCCATGATTTAGACGCCCCACCTCCAGCTCATAGGTCTCCAACAAACCACGTTTCACCAAAGCGTTGATTGTCTGCAGCTCTCACGACAGGTCTGTCCATCCAACGTATCCCAATGTGAGAGTGCCAGATACTGGATGAAAGCCTCCTGCTGCTTGCCTGCCCGCTGGAGCATATTCAACGCCACATGAAGCGCCTGTTCATGACGGAAGTTGGGTGTGAGACGGATATAGAGCTCGGTCTTCGGACGATAGCCGTCTTCTGCCTTCAAGCCAGAAGGGAGTGCGGCCTTATAGACTTCTCCAATCGGAGACATATAATAATCGGAGATCCAATTCCAGAGCCTCAACTGACTATCAAGTAAGATCGGGGAAGCATCGAGCAACTGCAGGATGTCCTTTACTTCATAGTCAGAGGGTTTCCGTTCGTGGATCTCCGACACAATACCTACATAGGTCTTGTTTTTTCCGAAAGGTACGAGTACACGGGCGCCTACCTTAACATGCTCCTCCAGTTGCGAAGGAACTGAATAGGTAAAAAGGCCGTCAAGCGGCAGGGGCAATATGACGTCCGTGTAGCGCACGGATGTGCTTAGAAGAAGTAAGCGACTCCAATCTGCCAGGCGTTGAGCTTACCATCATCTATACTTTTGATAGCACCTGGTATATTCTGCTCGAGCTCACCTGTTTTGCCAAGGCCGAAGTTATAATTGACAGACACCTGCAGATGGCTAAGCAACATCAAACCAGCACCAACATTAGCGCTAACGTATGAACTCTTGAAAGTCCAATCACCAACAGATGATACAATATTTTTGTCACCCACATTGAATCCGAACTGAGGACCAGCGAAGAAATAGATGCTGGCTGTGCTTCCCAGACCAATGCCATAACGGATATTGATGGGAATCTGAATTGACTGTTCCTTAATACTCGTTTCATTGCCATTGACACCACTTATTGTACCCTTACGCTGATCATAGAGGGCAGAAGCATCGAAACCAAGACCTACGATAGGAATGGTGAACTTAAATGTCGGACCAATAAAGAAACCTGCCTGATTAGACTTACTGATAGCATTCGCATCAAGACTCATGCTGGTCAGGTTCAGACCACCCTTCAAACCGAATTTTACCTCTGCCTTAGCAGGAACAGCTGTCATCAGGGCAGCGAAAAGAACTGCAATGGTTAAAATCTTTTTCATTTCTCAAATCTTTTTAAGTTAAATAAATCGGTGCAAAGATACGAAAAAACTCGGAATCCGTATCGTTTTGTCCAACTTTTAACACATTAATGTCGCTGACGGCGAACCGTCACACGTGCTGCGCTATTGGCTGGCGTTGTCGTCGTTCCTTTCTTTGACTTGCTGGCCTTCGTGGTTCGCGTGCTATTTTTCTTGGATTTGAGCTTGCCTTTGCTGGTGGTTTCGAGTTTGGCGATGCTGTCGAGCGAATCCTTCTTCACGGGATCGCCGAAGATGTTCTTGCGGAAATCGTCCAGTTCCTTTTCGATGCGTTTCTGCTCTGCCGTCATCGCAGCCTCATCAGGACAATACTGCGCCAAGGTCTTGCCCTGGGCGTTGTTGGTCTTGTAGATCTGTCCGCGATACATATTCAGTGTGAAGTAATCGTCCATCGACATCGTGGCGGCATTGTTCAGACTGCTGGGCATCACCGTCTGACGGTTCAGGAAGGGCTCCAGATCACTGTACTTCACCCAGAACAAAGGATACTGGGTGGCCTCTCCGCCAAAGTCATCATCACGCAACATCACAGGACAGAGGGCAAGCACCTTGATATGGAAAGAGGAATTGGCCTGATCATAGTAAGCACTCTCCTTCAAGAAGAACTTCTTGACTTCGGATGAAGGAATGTCGCTGTTGTCAACCTTCAACTTCCCGTCCTGCTCCTCATAGAAGATGTGATAGTTGTCGAGGATGGTTTTCATATCCACTTTCGCATCGTCCGTAAAGACATCACTGCCATCTGTGGGATACTCATAGACGGGGATATAGCCGTTCTGAGCCAACTTAAAGATATAGGTAAACAGGTTCAGTTGTTTGCCCTGTGGCTCTACAGGGTAATACAGACCGGCATTAGCATCCTTCGAGAGATCGAGTTCACGATAGATGTCACGACGCCACACCACTTCCTCTGGCATCTCCACAGCTGTGGGGAAGGAGATCTGGGCACGGACTGACATGGCAGAAGAAGGATTCTTCCGCTGTTGCTGTTCACTCTGCTGCACGCGGCGCTGTTTAGGCTGAGCACAAGTATTTAAAGGCAAAAAGGTAAAAAGGTAAAAGAATATAGAACCTTTTACCATTACCTCTACCCACTGATTCATATTACGATGTTTCATATATTTACCTTTTTACTTTTTTACCTTTTTACTCTTTTACTTTTTTACCTTTTTACCCTTACTTCACAATCACCTCCATCGGATTCTGAAGGGTACGTGTCAGTCCGTCAGGACCGACCACCGTGACACGGGACACATAGAAACGACGGTTACGCGCCAGTTTGCGGAAAGTATCCTTCTGACGGGCGGAGAACGAGGCACCGTCGGATGCCATCGGCACGGCGTTTCCCATATTGTCGAAGAATACGGTCTCGAAACTCTGCACACGGAAGGCGATATCCAGGATGCCGTCGTCGATAGCAGCCCCGATCGCGTTGGCAGCAATGAGCTGCGACTTTGACAGTCCGCCACCTTTATAGCGCGTGGGGTTACCATGCTCATCCTTCATCGAGATATAAGGTGTGGGATCTGGTAGCTTACGAACACGGAAAGTATATTGTCCCATCTGCTGCGGATGCCCCGTATTCGTAGAGACAATGGTGATGGTGGCATCCTGCCCGATCTTTGAAGGACGGGCGATATACTTGCCCGGACCTACGGATTGCAAGGTGCCGTTCGTCATTGATGCCTGAATCTTATTGGAAGGTACACCTGGCACACTCACACTGATGGGGTTATTATAACCTGCATAAAGCATGTTCATCAGGTCTGCCGACACCGTCGCACTCGGATCCACAACGGTATATTTCTGACTGAAGTCCCGACGGATATGATCGCCATTGCCATTCACGGTCTCCATATAACCGGCCAAGGTGAAATCACCCGTACGGTTGCAGGTAGTCTCATAGAGTCCGTTGTTCAGGCTCACCTTCTGGTTGCCGATATAGATATCAGGCACTTGGGTGGTATCCACAGCAGCCATCACGATACGGGCTGAGAAACGGTCACCCCTGATTATCGTCTGGGAGTTTGGAATGACGAAAGCCGAAAGGGCATTCACGCGGATATCCTTCACGTCGATACTCTGTACCAATGTATGCAGCACCTCACGCTCTGCATAACGGACATCGCTCTGCAGCTTCGATAATAAGGTGACGGCAGCGACGGCAGGCATATCCTCAAACATAAACTCCTGCCAGTTCTTTCCCAAAGCCTCAGCCTTAGGCGGAATGGTGGTTGACAGGTTGGAATTGATGATCTGCTGCTTGCTCATATCCGAGGTCATGCCAACAACACGGTTGCGGAAGGACTTGATAGCGTTGTACAACTCCTGACCTTTGCCTCGTCCTGGCGCCAGCATCACCTGATTGGCGGCCTCGAGGTCTTCCTTGTTCTGGAAGTCCTCGATGCGGGCATCCTTTCCGTCTGCCTCACGGACGATGGCCAGTTTCAGTTCCTCGGCGAAGTTATAGAGGGAATCACTGATGCGCCTCACCTCCTGAGCCTTTTCATACCAGGCCTTCACCTTCGTCGGGTTGAGCCGCATCTGCATCTCCAGATCATCATAGACAATCTGGTTTTCCTTGATGGAGCCCTTGGTGGTACGGTTCAGACTGTCTTCCACGATGGAAAAGCCGTTGAGCACCTCTGAAGAGACGTTCAACGCAAGCATTGCCATCAAGACGACATACATCAGATTGATCATCTTCTGGCGAGGGGAGACGGGTCTTTTCTTGATTGCCATGTTCCTATACGTTCATCTTAGCCGTCATTGCCTCAATCATACGGGCATAGATCTTATTGAGATCGGCAATTTGGGCTGCCATCTTACGTGTCTGTTCGTTAATATCGTCGATCGTGCCGATCTGTGAGCTGGCACTCTTGAGTTGCAGTTCATAGACTTTACAGATACCTGTCAAGGTACGGTTCAAGTTCTCCATCTCCTCCGAGTCGTGGGCGAGTTTATCCGTCTGTTCAGACACACGGGAGAGCATCTCCGTGAGACGTTTCAGTTCCTCCACATAATTGGCGGTTGCCGCCTCAAGTTCAGGTGTCATCTGTGGCAGGACAGAGGAGGCAGGTACTGTGCTTCCGCCTGAAACAGAAATGACAGAGGACGATACGGCCGCAATGGCCTCACTATCCACAACAGGCGCATTGCTTACAACAGGTGCACTGCTTACGACAGGTGCACTGTCAACGGCTGGAGAAGCCGTATCCGTATGGATATCCAACTCCATGCCATCGGTCGTCTTGTCAAACGGACGGTCGAAGGCGGAGATGAAGAACACCAGCACCTCTGTTCCCATACCGAGGAAAAGGAAGAAGTTGGCACCAGGCAGGTGCGTCAACTTGAAAAGCGTACCTAAGATCACAATCGACGCTCCCCAACTATAGGCATAGTTCAGGAACGTCTGACCAGGCACACTATCCATCCACTTCTGCAAGCGGTAGATGATATTGATTTTACTGTATGTAGTCATATCTTTATTACCTTTAGTGTTATTTCTTCTTTTTGCCTTTCAGCTTGATCTTGTCGCTGGTGGTATTGGCCAGACTCCGTACGCAACGGAAACCGATATAGGAACGCGGCTGGTTCTGATACTCCGAGGAGCGCCAAGCCGAACGGATATACGACTCAGGATCTTTCCACGATCCACCCCTGACACTCTTCTTCTTCAGACGATAGGGATCCTCCTGGGCGGCATTATACTTCAATTGCGGGTTGATATCGTTCATGGCCTCCACACCGGCTTCGGTATAAATGGTAGAAGTCCATTCTGCCACATTGCCTGCCATATCATAGAGCCCATTGCTGTTGGCGGCATAGATACCCACCTTACTGGTAATCAGGTTGCCGTCCTTGGTATAGTTACCGTCATCGGGTTTGAAGTTCGCATAGAAACAGCCCCTTCCACTGGCCACATCCTCATTATCCCACGGGAACTCATTCTGATCCTTACCTCGGGCCGCATACTCCCACTCTGCCTCTGTCGGCAGACGGTAACGCTGCACATAACGCGCCGCAGGACCAAGTCCTTTCAGCAAGTACTCCGTACGCCAGGCACAGAAGGCGTTGGCCTGCTCCCAAGTGACCCCCACGACAGGATAGTCGTTATAGGCGGCATTCGAGAAGTAGTAACGCATATAGGTCTCGTTGTCGGCATTGGGGAAGTCGTTCACCCAACAGGTGGTATCCGGGAACACATTCACGATATAGGTATTCAGGAAATCCCATGGTCCCGTGAGCTGACGGTTGATGGTCTCTCGCACGATACGCCCTTCATCATCGACATAAGCCGTATCCTTGGAGATCCACACCTGTTCATTGGGATTCACGGTGAGATCCGTATTCAGGTTACGTTCCTGCGGATTGATGCGGTTACGACGCAGGGCGGCCGTGGTATAGTCATAGATCTCATAACGGTAATTCAACTGCCGATAGTCCAACATACGGTCGCCCGTCACCGGATTGGTGACATACATGCCGTCGATGATCTCCTGTTCGTCCTCATTGGGACGACGAGGCAAGGGCTTCTTCCAGTTGAGGACACTACCGATCTCCTCACCGTCTTTATCGGTCTTCACCTTCTTATAGGTCTCATCAATCTCCGACAGACGTTCACGCAGGATAGAGTCGCGTACATAGTTCACGAACTGACGGTACATCGAGTTGGTGACCTCGGTCTCGTCCATCCAGAAACCCTCAACGGAGATGTCACGCAGAGGCGTCTTCTTTCCCCAGAGCGTATCCTGGTTCTCAATACCCATCTTTAGGTGACCGCGTTTCACAAGCGTCATACCATAAGGTGTCGGCTCAGAGAAGGTACGACCACTCGCACCCGTCACCTCGCCACCACCTGATGAGGCCATCTTACTACCTAAGCAACTGCTTAACAGAAGCAGTAATGCTAAAAGGCTAAAAGTTTTATTCGTTCCCATATTTCGATGTTTACTACTTGATCATTTACAGAATTCTCACACTCTTATGAAGGTTGCGTCCCTTCTTACGGAGGTCGAGATCCATCTGGTATCCCACAAAGAGCTCATGACTCCCGTTGCCGGCACCCAGCGCCGAGGTGTAGAGCTCGTAACTGTAGCCCAACTTGACGCCTTTGATGACGCCACCCAACTGGAAGGTGACCGAGGTGGTAGGACTGTAGGTGAGACCCGCATAAAAGCGTCGCTTCTCATGCGAGTACTGCAGTCGCCCGGAGATATCTCCACGCCAAGCCACCCCGTCAGTACGTCCGAGGACAGAGGTCTGTATGGATAAAAACGGATTTCTCAACTGAATATTGTATCCGCCCGTCAAATAATAGGTGGCTGCAATATCGAGTTGATTCTTATCGCCAAGGTCAACACGAGGTGAGGTGACATGCAGGACAGAGAAACCCGCATACCAGTCACGACGACGGTAATAGAGTCCAAGACCGAAGTCGAAAGCGGAGCCTTTGGTTGACGATTTGGTGAAGAATCAGCCTTGGAGCCATCGAACGTCTCACTGAGCATCGCAAGCTGGATACCTACGCTCAAGCGCCCTCCCCACAGTTCCGGCTGATAGGCGTATTGAAGTCCGAAGCGCTTATGGGTAAAGAGCCCGATGGCATCGTTCATGAACTGAAGACCGACACCATGATAGGATTTCAATGCATAGAACGGCATATCGGCAGCTGCGTACATCGTATTAGGATGATGCTCGTAGCCTGCCATCTGGATGGCGATGTTCAGTTTAGACTCCTTGCCTACGGCAGCAGGATTGAATGACGGCTCCATCGCCCAGTAGTGGGAGAAAGAGACATCATACTGAGCTCTGACAACCAAAGTGACAAAGCAAAGTATAAAAATGATATAAAAATGCAGTTTCACACCTAAATAACGTCTTCTTGAGGGGTTTATTATAAAAACACGGATATTTGCTTGCATATTTCAACTTTTTATCTTATATTTGCAACCAAATGACATTTCATAAGCCGTAACTCCCTGCTCCTATGAGGCAACAGAAGACTGAACGGACTGCAAACAGGTTCATTGATACCTTGCTGGTATTGACCTTATTCCTTTGGCTGGCACCACACCCGGTCAAAGCTGAGAAGTTTGTGTTTACCACAGCATGAAGGAGAAGGGATTCTACAAACAGGCAGGACTTGACATCGTCATTCAGCATCCGTCGCTGACCAGTTCAGCATTCCACCGTTTACAGACTGCACAGACCAATGCCATCATGATGTCGATGATGTCGGCCATTGACTTCATCTCCCAAGGCATTCCCTTGGTGAACATCTTCCAGGACTCGATGAACAGCAGTAATATCCTGGTGACGCGTTGGGATGTAGATCCCATGAAATTAAAGGGGAAGAAGGTGGCCATCTTCAATTCCGACCCCAGCTATATGGCTATGATCATGAACCATCGGGAGAAGATGAACTTCGAGTGGGTGCGTTTCACAAGTAATATCAACCTGTTTCTCTCTGGTGCAGTAGATGCAATGATGGCACTCAGTTATAATGAGTATCATCAGCTTCAGCAAGCAGGTTTCAAGATGGCCGAACAGAGCATTTACAGATTCAGTGAACATGGTTATAACATCCAGGAGAACGGTGTCTATGTGATGCGTGACTACTACCTGTCCCATCGTGACGAATGTCGCCGTTTCGCTGAGGCCACCCGTAAAGGATGGGAATGGGCGGCAGCCCATCCGGAGGAGGCGATGGAGATTGTGATGAAGTATGTGCATCGTTACAACTCACCGACCAATTCCGTGATACAGAAACTGATGTTCCAAGAGACACTCCGCCTGCAGATTGACCGCGACTCCAAACGACGCGAATTCCGCGTCAGACCCGACATGGTGGAGAAAGCTTCTCAGATGATGCTTGAAAGCGGTATGATTAAACGACGTGTGACTTACAAAGAACTGACAGGCCAATGAAGAAGATATTTACAGCCTTACGCCGCTCGCTATCGGCACGTCTCAGCTTTGCTGTGGTGCTCTTTGTGGCCGTTATCTTTGTTGGGGCATTCAGTATCATGTTCTCCGAAGCGCGTGACATCATCAGGGAAGAGGCCTGGGGCAAGGCCACACAGACACTCGATGGCACCGTCCTGCATATTGACAACACCCTCCGACGTGTGGAGGTGGCTTCAGACAATATGCTCCGTGTCATTGAGAGGAACCTCAACAAGCCTGACAGCATGTTCTCAATCAGCAGACAGGTTCTTGTAAACAACCCAGAACTTACTGGCTGCAGTATCTCCTTCGATCCTTTCTACTATAAAGAGAAAGGCCGTTACTTCTCGGCTTACGCCTATAATAACGGTGACAGTATCCTGACAGAACAGGAGGGCACCGACAACTACCAGTACCACTGCATGGACTGGTATCTGATACCTAAACTGCTCGACCGTCCCTACTGGATTGAACCTTTTATGGAAGATGCGACAGAAGGTATCATCGTGAAGGATATCTTTTCTTCCTACAGCCGCCCCATCCACGACCCCAAGGGCAACAGCGTAGGCACCTTCTCTGTCGATATCCGTCTGGCGTGGTTCACAGAGATGATCGCCCAAATGAAGCCCTACCCCCACTCTTTCTGCGTGATGCTCGGAAAAGGAGGTTCTTATCTCGTACACCCCGACACCACCAAACTGTTCTATGAGACCATCTTCACCCGCACACTTGAGAAGCCCGACTCGATGAGGGAGGCCCTCGGCACTTCCATGCTGGCAGGAGAGAGTGGGCACAAAATATTGGAATATGAAGGAGAGCTTTGTCACGTGTTCTACAAACCTTTTAAGAATACGGGATGGAGCGTGGCGGTTGTCATACCCGAAAGCGACATCTTTGCACCTTACGAACGACTGAGGAGCTACACCCTATGGATCTCGGCGACCGGATTACTGCTGTTGCTACTCTTCTCCCTGATGAGCATCCGTCACAGCATGAAACCACTACAGGAACTGGCAGAGACGACTCATCGCATTGCCAATGGTGACTTCTCCGCCACCGTCGGCAGTAGTAAGCGTGATGACGAGATCGGTCAACTGCAACGTAGTTTCACAAAGATGCAACAGTCACTTGACACCTATACCCATGAACTGCATAGTGAGACGACGACCCTTGAGGAACGCAACAAGGAATTGCAGGAAGCCTACGAGCGTGCCAAGGAGGACGAACGAATGAAGACGGCTGTACTCCATAAGATGCCAGATAAGATGGCATCACCTGTGGAAGAGATCTTCACGACAGCCCAACAGGTGTGCGACCACTACGGGGAAGACACACTGGACTTCGAAGAGGCCACAGAGACATTGCATGATAACGCCAAACAGGTCACCATACTCCTTGACGAGATGATCAGGGCTGCCCAAGAAGAAAGGAGGCAGGCACATGATTAAACTCGTCAAACAAATCAAACAATCTCTGCCGCTAAGGTTGAGTCTGAGCATTCTCGCTTTCACGGTGATCATCTTTATGATTACCATCGGAATCATCTTCGTTCGTACACGGCATTTCGTCAGGCAGACAGCCACCGAACAGGCGACTCAGATCCTTAATAACACAGCCCAGGGCATCATGGGACTGATGGGACAGGTAGAGGTGGCCACCGACAACTCCGACTGGCTCGTCTTACGCAAGTTACAACCAGACTCCATCATGTCGTTCTCCCGCCGAATCCTGGCACTGAACCCTGACGTTGATGGCTGTAGCATCTCCTTTGAACCTAATTACTTTCCGGACCAGGGGAAATACTTCTCCGTCTATTCATCCAATGAAAATGGACACATCGAGACCGAACAGGAGGGCAGCAGTGAATACGATTATTTTATGATGACTTGGTATCAGGAACCGATCCGCCGAGGCAAAGCCTGCTGGGTGGATCCCTTCCACGACTACACCCCAGGCACCTCTTACGACATGATGATCGCCTCTTACTGTAAGCCACTCATCGATACTAACGGACGTACCATCGGCGTCATCTCCACCGACCTCTCGCAGCGCAGGCTGTCTCAGATATTATTGAAGGAGCGGTTCTTCCCCAATGCCTATTTCATCATAACGGGTGAAAGCGGACATCTCATTGCCACCAGCAATGATCAGGCACTTCCTGACGATCTGAACCGGAGCGACTGTGTTGTGGTAAGTCTCACACTGCCTAACACGAATTGGCAACTGGCCTATATCTGTCCCGATAAAGATATCTTCAAGGGCTACAACCTGTTGGTTTCTATCGTCGTATCACTGATCTTCATCGGCTTGTTACTGATGCTGGCGTTCAGTTATTTCGTCGTCAACCGCTTTGTCTCCCCAATCAAAGCCCTTGCCAATCAGGCACAGATGATGGCAGAGGGACAGTTTGACGGTCATCTCAAACATACGAAACGCATCGACGAGACAGGACAACTGCAGAACAGTTTCGTCAGTATGCAGGAGTCCATCACCAATTACATCAGCGATCTGGAGCGTGTGAAGACCGAGACCGAGCAGCGTAACCAAGAGTTGATCATCGCCAAGAGCAAAGCGGAGGAAGCAGACCATAAGAAGGCAGCCTTCATCCAGGATCTGTCACATCAGATCCGTACACCTCTTAATATTATAGGAGGATTTACCCAGGTGCTGCGTGACGAACATGAGACGATGGATGAAACGGAGGTATCGGCTATCACCCACGACATCATGCAGAACAGCCACACCATCTCCAATATCATCGACAACTGGATGAGGACATTAGCCCTGGAGGGTATCGATAAGGTGGAACGGAACGATGACATCAGTTGTAATGAAGTCTGCGAGACGGCTGCAGAGACCATCACACTCCGCAACCCAGATACCGTCACACTGAAAGTGGAGCATCATGTGCCCGACAGTCTGCATATCATCACCGATAAGGGTTGCCTGTTGAAGGTGCTCTCCGAGCTGCTTCACAATGCCAACAAATACACACAGGAAGGAAGTATCACCATCAGTTGTATTCAGCCTGACAGCCAGTCCGTCTGCTTCATGGTCAGTGACACAGGTCCTGGTATTGCCGAAGAACAGCACGAACATGTGTTCTCACAGTTCACCAAACTCGATGATTTCAGCGAAGGACTTGGCATGGGTCTCACCCTATGCAGAAAATTAGCGGGCCTCCTTGGTGGTCATATCACACTGGATGCAGCATATACCAAGGGAGCCCGCTTTGTACTGACGTTACCTGTCAGTCCGGAAAAAACTTAAAGTGGATAATCTTCAAATGCATAAAGTACGGTAGAGAGATAGCGCTCGCCCGTATCAGGCAACAATGCCACAATCTTCTTACCCTTATTCTCTGGACGCTTGGCCACCTGGATGGCAGCGTAGAGGGCAGCACCTGCAGAGATACCAACCAACAGACCTTCACTCTGTGCGATCTCACGACCTGTACGGATGGCATCGTCGTTCTCTACGTCAAACACCTCATCGATCACGTCTGAGTTATAGGTCTTGGGGATGAAGCCTGCACCGATACCCTGAATCTTATGAGGACCGCTGGGCTGTCCGTTCAGGACGGCACTCGACTTCGGCTCAACGGCGATGATCTTCACGTTGGGGTTCTGCTCTTTCAAGTACTTACCTGTACCACTGATGGTACCACCAGTACCGACACCACCAATAAAGATATCCACCTGACCGTCGGTGTCGCGCCAGATCTCAGGACCTGTAGTAGCGTAGTGCTTAGCAGGGTTAGCGCCATTCTCAAACTGCTGCAGGATCACGGCTCCAGGGATGGAGTCACGCAACTCTTCGGCAGCGCGGATGGCACCTGGCATACCGTCTTTTCCAGAGGTGAGGCGTACCTCGGCACCGTAGGCCTTCACAAGATTACGGCGCTCAACACTCATGGTTTCGGGCATGGTAAGGATAAGATGGTAACCCTTGACGGCTGATACCAGTGCCAGTCCTACGCCCGTATTTCCTGATGTCGGCTCGATGATGGTAGCGCCAGGTTTCAAGATACCCTTTGCCTCTGCATCCTCGATCATCGCCAGTGCGATACGATCCTTCACGCTGCCGCCAGGATTAAAAAACTCTACTTTGGCAATCACGGGTGTCTCAAGACCCTTTGCCTGTGAATACTTGTTGAGCTCCAGAAGTGGGGTGTTGCCGACGAGCTCAGTCAGCTGTTTTGCAATCTTACTCATAATCCTTACCTTTAAAATAATTAATAATAATTTCTGGGTGCAAAGGTACGGCGTTTTTCATAACCCCACAATACCTTTTGCATGTTATTCGCATACCATAAACATGGTATTTTGCATAAAATCACCTATTTTTAGTCCATTTTTGCCAAAGAAATGACCGTGCAATCCACGTTTTCCTTGTTAACAGAGTAGCAGACATAAAGGGAATTGTTATGCACGAAAGCCTTGGGATAGTTGAAGCCCAAGGTCTTGTATCTACCTTCATAGCGTCTGGGAGGCAGGTCATCAGCCTGACCACTGCGGAGCAAGATCGCTTTGTCAAACCTGACACCATCCTGACTAAGCAATAAAACCAAAGGCCAGCGCCATTTGCCGTTTGCAGGACAGCAAACCATATAAGAAGTGCCATCGGACAAGTTGCCTGCACATTGTTTGGTACGGGCATCCGGAATGTTGGTGATTTGCGGCTTGCTCCAGGTCTCACCTCTATCGTCGCTCACGGATGCCAGTTTACAGAAAGTGCTCTTCTGGTCGCGAAACAGCATAACAATGGTTCCATTTGGCTGTACGTATTGACTGGGTTCTAACTCACGGGATTGTTTACCTGCATCTTCTGACTCAAAGTCGGCTCTTTGCCAGCCATGATGTCCTGTGGGATCATCCGTATAGACAGGACAGATGTGTAGTCCTGGCATCAGGTGCGAGGCACCAACCAGGCGCCCGTCAGGAAGGGTGTAAGGATCTTGTTCCAGAACACCCGCCATCGGCTGTCCGTCTGCCATCCTTACCAGTTGAAGTTCGCTCCATGCCTGACCGTCTGTAGTTGTCATGTAACAGGTATGTCCGCCTCGTGGTGCCAGTCCCTTCTGCCAGGTATCAATGAAAGCCGTCAGCGTATCACCTCTTACCAGCCAGCCGCCGGATGTGCAGTACAACTCATCAGTAGGCAGGGCCAGAGGTTGGGGAACGCTCCAGGTCCTCCCCTCGTCGGCACTGATACTATAGGCCACCCAGGTGTCATCGCTGTCTTCATCCTTTGGTGAACTCTGCCACATACAGTATAGTTTACCTTTGAAGGCGGTCATCACCACCCCATTGGCATAATGATCGGTATGGTCCGTCGCCGTGAAGATGTTCACAGTTTTTACAGCCTCAACTCTCTGAAGTCCAAGTGTCTCATGGCACGTTGTGTCGATGACCCCTTCAGCCAGATAAGGCAAATTATCAGCCACTATGTTGTTTGGCACCATCAGCAACAACAGCACTGAGATGAGTTTTACGGTAGTTTGCATACGATTCTTCATAAACTTTCCTAATATGTCGGCAAAAGTATGAAAAAAAAGAGAATAAACCAACTTACTTGAGTTTTTTTTGTATATTTGCCGAACAAACCAACAAACAAATACAATCATGAATAAGGTTTTTATTATGGCATACACGATGCTTGGTGTGACATTCAGCCTGACGGCTTACTAACAAATCGTCAGGTGTTTGCCGACATGGGGTCTGACGGGATGACGATCGACGACCAGGGGAATATCTATCTGACTGGCGACGGGGTGACCGTATTCGACAAGAGTGGTCAGCAGATAGCCCATTTCCCCATTCCAGAGGATTGGACAGCCAATGTCTGTTTTGGCGGAAAAGAGCGTAACATCCTATTCATTACCGCCTCTAAATCCGTCTACACCTTGAAGATGCTTGTCCATGGGGTCGCTTGGTCTCACAGACCAATGGATTGTCTGTATTCCAGTAATTTGTTCTGGTAGTCGGCGAAGGCGTCTGTTCGCTTATCGCACGACTGCTGGTGACTGCTGTCTGCAAGAAGAACTCTGGCAAGACCGCCAACGAGTGGATTACAGAACAGGTGCTGGAGGACATCCGCTACTACCTGCGTCAGACAGATCTCAGCATCAAACAGATCTGCGACAAACTCGCCTTTCCTAATTCCTCTTTCTTTGGCAAATACGTGAAAGATCATTTCGGCATGACACCGTTGGAATTCAGAAATAACTAGGAGGGCTTCGGCTCCTACCAGCCTAAGACCCAATGACTGTCAGAGTAACGTCCGATGAGTTCTGCATCACGAATGGGATCAAGTTGACGCATCAATGGATTTCTCTTGGAAGTGTCTATTGACTGGCCGTCCGTATCGTGACTGTTGAACTCAAGGATCGTTGCTGTCTTGGCACTGTCATCGATCTCACCCCAGCCGAATGCAGGAATGTTTTCCAATGTGCAGTTCAACAGGACACATTCGGCATGGGGATAGTTCTTGCCGTTATTGTTTGGCAGTCGGCCAAGTTCTGCAGAGTCGCTTCGTCCCTTGAAATGACAATCCACAAAGATGTTGCCATGATTCTCTGCTGTGTTGCGGATCCACATGAAAGCCCCATAACTGGTGATGGTGCAGTGGTTGAAAAACGACGGTCCGCGCCCCAATATCGTGTCTCCGCCACCGTCAATGCGGCAGTTCTGCCAGTAGCAACTACCATTGGCCTGCAAGGCATCGCCATCACCGATGATGTGGATGTTCTCAAAGAAGTTGCGTTCGCCGTTCACCAACAGTCCTTCTGCCTGTCCCTTGCAATCCGTCCTGATGGTCAGATTGCGGAATGTCAGATCGCTGCAATTGTCGGCGGCAAAGGCGGCACGACGTGATGGGAACGTACCACGAACCTCGTTGGTCTTGATGTCGGCAGGATGAGGGTTAAACACCTCATTATTCCTATAGTGAATCACCACGCCCTCGCGGCTCTCACCCTCGATGGTGACAAAGCGCTTGTTGCGGAAGTACACCAGTTCCTCGTAGTCCCCATTCTTCACCAAAACCTTGTAACCCTCCTGTGCAGAGGTAATAGAGTCGGGAATGAAATCCATAGCCCCCTGAACGGTGGAGAAGTCGCCTTTGCCGTCAGCCGATACCGTCAGCAGTCGTTGGCTTTGATCGGGAGCCTTCTCTTTCGTGCGGAACGTCCACCCCTTTTTGCCTTTGATCCCATTGAAGCCGCTGATGACACCCTTATCGATGGTGACATAATACTCATGACCATACTCCAGCATGTTATGATGCAGATAGATGGTAACCTGTTTCCCCTTAGTGATCATGGGATAGAAGTGGAAACCATCCGAGAAACCGCCGATGATATCGAGTTGATAGCGCCCCTTATCCCAGGCATTCACACCAGACGGGGTGCCAGCCTTGGTGTTACGATTGGTGATAGGCTGCGACTTATAGATATAAGGTACAGGCGTGTATTGTGCCTTAGGATTTTTCGGTTGACGCTCCGTAGGCCCTGCAGGGATGCTCATATCCAGACGGTCAACCAATTTTCCCGTTTGTTTATCATACACTGATACGAAACCTTTCTGCCCGATAGTGACATCATCACTCATTATCAGCGTCAGGTGCGTGTCGATATTCACCTCCGTAGCCCCATTCTCAGGCAGCATCCTAACAATGTTGTCCTGCGCCATGCAAATACATACCGCGTTTGCCATAACGGCCAGTACCATCCATAATCTCTTTGTCATAGTCTTCATATTGTTGTTACTGGGTGCAAAGATACAAATACTTCTCGATATAAAAGTTAAATTCCACGGCAAAATAACATTTCACCGATGCCCTATCCCATCAGCCTGGCTTTCGGTCATGGTCTTAATGGGGACCATATCTAACTGATTTGCGACACTTTGGTATTAAGTAATTTTGTTCATAAAATAATTAACGAAGCGTTCTGGAATAATTCTCCAAAACGCTTTTTCTTGTTTATGGTTACGGTTACAGCTGTAACCGTAACCGCTTTTGTTGAGTTCATTGTACTAATACTTTCAAGGCCAAATTCTAATGCCAGCAGGAAGAATAACTAAGGCTCGCAGGGAGAAAGAGACGTATTTCCCATCGTGTTCCTATACCCCAACAGCCATCTGCCTATACACCAACGACTTTGCGCCAATACCCAATCTGAAACGTACTTCAGAAAAAGTCCTTTCTACTTTAAAGGGCGAAGAGGAAGCAGAGGCTCAGAAGCGACGAGGCACGTGGCTCGATGGCCGCGACCCACGTACCTCGAACCCTTCGAGCCACGTAGCTCGAATCAGAGAAAGCTTATCCGTGCTTCGATGCGGTGAAGGAGTTTGAGTAACTGATAGTCAATTTTTCATAAATCCCAAGGCATATTGATTATGCTTTGGGATTTTTTGCGTATATTTGTCCGCAGATTACGAACTAGAGAATATGAGAAGACTGATTATTTCCCTTGTTGCACTGGTTACGATGCAGAGTGTTTTTGCTGTTGACAGGCTGTCGAGTCTACCCTGCCCCATCCTTGGTGGCGAGTTGAGTAATTCTGCGGCCACATCAGTGGCCGACATCGACGAGGTGATGCCACGGATGAAAGCATTGGGACTGAACACGGTATTAGTGCCTGCCTATTGGGAGTTCATAGAGCCTTTGGAGGGAAAGTTCGACTTCACCCTCATCGACCGCACCATCGACGTGGCGCGGCAGGAGCAATTGCACGTTGTATTCCTTTGGTTCGGCGCATGGAAGAACTCGATGTCATGTTATGCGCCGGGGTGGTTCAAGCAGGATACGAAACGGTTTCCTCGGGCGATGACTGCTGAGGGGAAACAGATGGAGATTGCCTCGTGCTTCAGCGACAATGTGCTGCAGGCCGACCTCAAAGCCTTCTCGGCACTGATGCGGCATATCCGTGAGAAAGACCCGCAGCGTGGGGTGGTCGTCATGATGCAGATAGAAAACGAGATCGGTATGCTGGAGTCGGCACGCGACCACTCGCCGTTGGCTGAGAAAGCCTATAAAGAAATGAGGTGGGCAGAACGCTACGGCACAGATGAGTATGCCGACGAGAAGTTTATGGCACTGAGTTATGCCCGCTATGTGGAGCATCTGGCTAAGTCTGCCCGCAGCATCCACGATATGCCGCTCTATGTGAATGCCGCGATGAACAGTCGTGGGCGCCATCCTGGCGAATATCCGTCGGCAGGACCGTTGGCACACCTCATCGACTTCTGGCACGAGGGAGCGCCCAGCATCGACCTACTCGCTCCAGATATCTACGACACTGGTTTCAAGTCGTGGTGTGCGCAGTATGCCATGCCTTTGCGTCCGCAGGATGGAGGCAAAATCAATAACCGTCTTTTTATCCCTGAGAGCCGATGCTGCGAGAACAGCGGCGTGCGTGCCCTCTATGCCTTCGGCGAACATCAGGCCATTGGCTTCTCACCCTTCGCCATCGACCTAGCCAGCCCAAAGGAAACAGAATCCGTCACGAAAGCCTACGGACTGATTTCTCAAGTATTCAATGTGAAACGCCCATTGAAGACTTGGGGTCTTCTCTTCGACCAGGAGGATCGTGAGCGTGTGATCGATGACAACGGTGTAATGATGACCTGCCGCCACTACTTCACCCTGCCCTGGGATCCCCGTGCCACCGACGGCACCACATGGCCCGAGGGCGGCGCCATGCTCATTCGTCTTGGCAAATTCGACTATCTCTTGGCTGGCAGCGGTGTGGTCATCGACTTTAAGACCCCTACTGAAAAGCAACAAGAACAGCAAAAGACATTAGGCGAGGATGGTTTCGCAGAGGCTGGCGGGAGTTCAGGTCAAAAGGCAAACAAACGTTTCAGTGGTAAGCGCCTCGGTCTTCTTTTCGTCGATGAGATCGAAATCTCTGATGATGGCACGATGCAGTATCTCCGCCGCCATAACGGTGACCAGACTCACCAAGGCCGTCATGCCCGCATCGGCGTTGGCGAGTGGAAAATCCTCCACATCAAACTCTACGAGTATTAAGTTAGAACTAGAAAGATTGAGCATGAAGAAGATCTTGTTCCTGCACGGATTCTATGCCAGTGGCCAGTGCGTACCGGCGATGGCGTTGCGCGAGGCTTTCGAGGGTCGTGCGGAGGTGATAACACCCGACTTGCCGATGCACCCGAAGGAGGCTGTCCGATTCATCCGCGAATTGACAGACCGTGATCAGCCTGACCTTCTGATTGGCAACAGTTGCGGGGCTTTCTATGCTCAGATGGTGGCGCCCATCGTGGGCATTCCGGCCTTGCTGGGCAATCCGCATTTCAGGATGACGGAGTTTCTGAAGCAACGCATCGGCGAGCATCAGTACAAGTCGCCACGAAAGGACGGTAAGCAGAACTTTGTCATTGATGAAGCCTTGATTGATGAGTTTGCTGAAATGGAGGCTATCCAATTTAATCATTTCGATCCCAACTACAGAGATCGTATCTGGGGCTTGTTCGGCGAGCAGGACACGCTGGCACATTTTGAACCGATGTTTTTGGAGCACTATCATCGCTCGTTCCACTTCCCTGGCGGTCATACCCCGACGGCAGAGGAAGTACGTGACTGGTATGTGCCACTGGCCAAAAAGATGTTGGAATTAAAAATAGAAAAGAAATAATGAAGATTATAGACAAACAGTTATTGAACGGACTGGCTGAAGAAGCCAAGAAGTCACCGAGGCTGAGGATGAACTACAACTTCCATCAGAGCCTTCAGGACAAGTGTCACCGTTTCCTCAATGCTTTGGAACCAGGCACTTTTATCCCAGTGCATCACCATCCTGACAAGGACGAGACCTTTGTGATACTAAGAGGAAAAGTTCGCGTGACGACCTACAATGACGAGGGCGAGATCGTGGACTCCTGCGTCATCAGTCAGGAGAGCGGTCGCTACGGTGTGGATATTCCCAAGAACGTCTGGCACGGGCTGGAATGCCTGGAGCCGAGCGTCCTGTTGGAGTGCAAGGCTGGGCCATTCATCGAGCATGAGGTGGACGGGATCCTGGAAACGAAGCCTACCAAGGACATCTATCTGGCTGGTGGTTGTTTCTGGGGAACGGAGCATTACTTCAAGCAGATTAAGGGCGTGGCCATTACGGAAGTGGGATTCGCCAACGGTCATACGGAGAATCCGACATACAAGGAGGTCTATACCGATCAGACAGGCTATGCAGAAACGGTCTTCGTGCGGTTCTATCCTGATGTGGTCAGCCTTGAATTCCTGTTGCAGATGTTCTTCAAGGCCATCGATCCAACCAGTCTCAATAAACAGGGACACGACGAGGGCACTCGTTATCGTACTGGCGTCTACTATACCGACCCAGTTGATCTGCCCGTCATTGAGAAGGTCTTTGCCGAAGAGCAGAAAAACTACGAACAGCCCATGGCCGTGGAGAAACTGCCGCTGCAAAACTTCTACACAGCCGAAGAGTATCATCAGGACTATCTTGACAAGAATCCTGATGGCTATTGTCATCTGCCCCTGGAACTGTTTGAGTTTGCAAGGAGAGCTAAAGAAAAATAAAACGCATCCATAAATAAATGGAAAGAAAACTGTTTTGCGAAATATCGCCCTTCACTTATCGTCTGTCGATGGAGAAGGAAATCCTGAAGCGCCACATTCAGGACTTGCTGCGGAAGACGCAGTTCGCCAGAGAACGGACGGCGGAGTCGTTGCCCGTGGTGGTCTATCGCCACAATTCGCTGATTCGTAGGCGACTGGGCAACGTCAACATGCAGCTGCAGGAGAACAAAGCAACGAACCTGGCACTTGCGGTGAAACACATCGACGGACTGGTGATTCGGCCCGGCGAGACGTTCTCTGTCTGGAAACTCATCGGACGTACCTCCAAACGGAAGGGCTACAAGGAGGGACTCACCATCGCCAAGGGCAAACCCTCGCAGGGCATCGGCGGCGGCATGTGTCAACTGTCGAACCTCATCCATTGGCTTGTGCTGCATAGCGAACTGACCATCACGGAGCACCATCACCACGACGGTCTCGACCTCTTTCCCGACTTCGGCCGCCAGATTCCCTTCGGTACTGGCACCAGCATTTCGTACAACTACATCGACTACCGCTTCCGTAACGACACCCGAAATACATATCAACTCCGCCTCTGGACGGACGACGAATACCTGCGCGGCGAACTACGGGCTACGGAGCAACAGTCCCGCACCTTCCACATCCATGCCGAGAACGAATATTTTTCGCGCGAGAACGGTGTGGTCTATCGAAACGGCAAGGTCTATCGCGACATCTTCGACCGCGCATCAGGTCAGCGGCTCGACAGCCTACTCATCCGAACCAACCACGCCCGTGTGATGTATGATTGTCCCCCATCAATGATTATCAAAAAAAAGTGACCCAGTTTTAATATGTTTTGTGAAATGATAGACCAGCTCATAGCCCTGATGACATTCAAAAAGAGCCAAAATTCATTTAATATGGACATGAAACCCCTGATGGTCTCATTATGTCGCAGGCGACATATTGTTAAACTCTCTTAAAGTTTTTAATAGATCGCTTGCGATATAAAATATTCTATTTACCTTTGCAGCAGAAAAAATCGCAAACGATATAAACAAATAAAGATATGGCAAAGATTTATGATTTCAAGGCTCAGACGAGCAAGGGTAAGGAGATTGATTTCTCGCAGTTTCAAGGTAAGGTGTTGCTGGTGGTGAACACGGCCAGTAAATGTGGATTTACGCCTCAGTTTGCAGGATTGGAGGAGTTGAACCAGAAGTATAAGGACAAGGGACTGGTCATCATCGGTTTCCCCTGCAACCAGTTCAAGGAGCAGGATCCTGCAGAGGACAGCAAGATTGAGGAGTTCTGCCAACTGAACTACGGTGTGACCTTCCAGATCATGAAGAAGGGTGATGTGAACGGTCCCGATGCCCAGCCTATCTTCGAGTATCTGAAGGCTCAGGCTCCCATCGAGGAGTACAATGGTCTGAAAGCTAAAGCCGCCAAGACGCTTTTCAAGGCCATCAGCAAAAGCGTAGAGAAGGACAGTGATATCAAGTGGAATTTCACCAAGTTCCTGATTTCGAAGGACGGCGAGACCATCAAACGTTATGCACCAACCACGGAACCCAAGGACTTCGAGAAGGACGTTGAAGCAATGTTATAATAATGTAAGGAACTATGCACGAAGAATTACGACTCGACAAGCAGATATGTTTCCGTCTCTATACGGCAGCACGTCTTATCACACAGGCCTACACGCCGATGCTGAATGAGCTGGGCATCACTTATCCGCAATATTTGGTGTTGATGGTGCTCTGGGAACAGAATTCTCAGCCAGTGAACGACATTGCCCATCGGCTGTTGCTCGAAACGAATACTGTTACCCCCCTACTCCAGCGCATGGAGAAGCTTGGCGTCGTGATTCGCAAGCGTGGCAAGGAGGACAAGCGCCAGCAGATTGTATCGCTAACCGCAAAGGGCAAGGCGATGGAGGAACAGGCATACGCCATCATCCCTGCAGGCATGGGCAGAGAGCTTAAAGAATGTCCTTTCCAACTGGATGACTATGCCAAGTTTGCCGATGAACTCGACACGATTATTGAAACATTAAAGAATAAGGAGAAGTAGAATTATGGCCAACACCAAGCGTTTCCACCGTCACTTCGAGACTCCAGGGCTACCGCTTTACTGGATTATCATCGTCTATATCATCCTCGGCTGGTTCTTCCCAGTGATTGGCCTGTTGGCACTCATCTGTATGATTGGTCCAGTGGTGACGAGCATCTTTAAGGGCCGTTGGTGGTGCGGACACGTGTGTCCACGCGGCAACATGTACGATCGTCTGTTGTCAAAGTACTCACCCCATCGTCCGATTCCCAAGTTTGTGCGTACCTTCGGATTCCGCCTGTTTATGGTGTTCTTCATCTTCGGCATGTTCGGCATCCAACTGAGTTTTGTGCCTTGGAGCGAAGGCGGACTGGCTATGTGGGCTGGCATCGGCAAAGTGTTCTGGACGATTATCGTGATGACCACCATCGTTGGTGTCACACTCTCGTTCATCTATGCCCCACGCACATGGTGTTCGTTCTGCCCCATGGGAACCATCTCAAACTGGGTAGCCCCCAAGAAGGCTCCCCTACCTGCGGCATTCACCAATATCCACGTATCAAGTGCCTGTCAGATGAAGTGCAAGCAGTGTGCCCGTGTCTGCCCGATGCAGCTCACACCCTACGACTCTCGTGGCGAGGCTGTAGGCTATCTGCATCCCGACTGTCTGAAGTGTGGCAAGTGTGTACTGGCCTGTCCCACAAAGATTATGACTTTGAAGCATTAAGTATTTTTTGCAATCGCATTATAAAAATGAGTTATCAAAAATGAGATACGGAATCATCGGAACTGGCGCCATTGGCGGATATTATGGAGCAAAACTGGCTCGTGCGGGACAGGAAGTTCATTTCCTGCTGCACAGTGACTATGAGTATGTTAAACAGCACGGCCTGCAGGTAGACTCCTGCGACGGATCGTTTCATCTGGCAGATGTCAATGCCTATCTGCATACGGAGGACATGCCGCCGTGCGACGTGGTGCTCGTCTGTCTGAAGTCTGTGAACAACGACAAACTGCAGTCGTTGCTGCCACCATTGTTCCATGACCGTACGCTGGTGGTGCTCATTCAGAACGGCATTGGTGTGGAGGAGGATGTGCAGAAGATGTTTCCTGACGTGCAACTGGCTGCAGGCCTGGCCTTTATCTGTTCTGCCAAGACGGAGCCCGGCCTTGTCAATCACCAGTGTTATGGCAGCATCAACCTGGCCAACTACTCATGCAGGGACGAAGCGCTGATGCAGACCGTGGTGGATGAGTTCCGTCAGGCTGGCATTGAGACGGGATTAGTGGAATATCACGAGGCACGATGGAAAAAGGCTGTCTGGAACATGCCGTTCAACGGAATGACGGTAGCGCTGCACACGCAGACCGACTTGTTGCTAAAGAATAAAGCAACCCGTCAACTGATTCGCGAGCAGATGATGGAGGTGGTTGGAGCTGCCCAGCACTTAGGCGTGAAGAACCTTGACGCCTCGTTTGTCGACAAGATGATTGAGATGACGGATGCCATGACGCCCTATTCGCCGTCCATGCGACTGGACTACGATTTCCACCGCCGTATGGAAATATATTATCTCTACACCCGTCCTATAGAGATTGCCTGCGAGGCAGGATTCCGTATGCCAAAGCTGGAGATGCTGGAGGCAGAACTGCAGTTTCTGACACGATGAATATGAACAAAGTAAGAATCACAGCCATTCGCCAGACAGTCTATGAGGATCTGATGGCGAAATACGAGAACCCGATTGAGCATACCTGCGATGTCAGGGAGGGCCAGCAATGGCTTTCCATCGACGGTCAGCAACCTGAAGGAATGTGTCCATCGGCATGGTACTCCATGTGTGAATTTGTGGAGTCGCTGGCCCGAGGCGAGGGCAACTTTTACGACGGATGGATGAAGAACCCGATGAGTGCGATGATCAGCTGCAACGACGGTTTCCGTCCGTTCAGTTTTTATTTAGAGGTAATAGAGTAAGTGTCGTATTACTTTCCTTTTCTGAACTCCCTCGGAGCCATGCCCTTCATGCGGTTGAAGAAGCGAGCAAAGGTGGTGACTTCGGCGAAATGTGGAGTTGGTCGGAGATCTGGGTGATGCTCAGCGAAGTTTGTCGCAGCAGGAAGGTAGCCTCCATCAGCAACATCTGGTTGATATAATCAACGACGGTGCGGCCATCTGATACCTGACGGACAACGCGCGAGAGGTAGGTAGTGGTGATGCAGAGTTTATCCGCAACCACCCCACCGTCTATTGTGGCACCCACACACCACAGGGCTATGAGAACCTGGAGGCCAAGCGCGTGATGGATCTGGATCATCCTGTGCCGACCATTCTGGCTGAAGTCGAATTCTCCAACCAGGAAGCATCCGGCAAGTATGTCTGCTCCATCTGCAGCTACGTTTATGATCCCGCAGAGCACGATGGCGTTGCTTTCGAAGACCTACCCGACGACTGGCGCTGTCCTCGTTGCAAGCAGCCGAAGGAGAAATTCAATCCTGCATAGCACATCATCCAACTGAAAGCGAATAAATATTAAATCCCAAGGCAAGTTGATAATGCTTTGGGATTTTTAGTATATGATAGGAACATATGACCCTACAACTTCAGAATCTCTATTGTTTTGCCGTCGATGCGAATAGCGCCGCTCTCCTGAAGTTCGTTAAGGGCACGTTGCAGGGAATATTTCTGGATGCTGAAATGATCGGCCAGTTCCTGACGGGACATAGAAAGCTGAATCGTGTTGGACTGCTGACGGCGTTGCTCCTCTTTCAAGAAGAAAACGATCTTCTCGCGAACACTCAACAGGAGCATTTCCACCTTCTTGGTAAGTCCGGCAATCAGGTTCGAAAGAATCACCGCGAAATTCTTAGTCAGACGGGAATCAAGTTCGAGCAACCGCTCAAAATCTGCAGAGTGGATTCGCAAAACCTTCGTGTTTGCCGTCGCCTGTACCGTGACGGGATATCTGCGTTCTTGTGCGAAGAGGAATGCTGGCGCAAACATGTTACCGGCATGAAAGGTAGACATACGGATATAACGGTCAGAGGCGCCTTCAAGATATGCGACGACCTCACCATCTATCAAGATGTTGGCATGAATACAATCCTCACCAGCAACAAACAGAAAGTCGCCTTTGAATAAGCGTGTCAAACGATAACGAATGGCATGCATCAAATCAATGATCTCGTTATCGCTAAATCCTTCAAAAAGCGGACACTTGCGTAGTCCTTCAAGAGTATCTATATCCATAATTGATGCAAAGATAGTGCAAATCGAGTGAAATACAAAGGAAAAAAGCATTTTTTTCTTTTATTTCCGAGATGCAGCCTATCTTCGATATTATCAATGATAGTGCAAAGATAGCGATAAACAACTAACAATTCTTAAAATTAACATACTTTCACACGAAAGACCACAGATGTTACCAGTTTCTATCCCCATTTATAATTATATTTGCCAAATAAAACGTAGTAAAATGAACATTGGAGAGAAAACGAAAGCGGCATTGCTGGTGATAGCGGGCGTCGTGTGCGGCCTCGGCGGATTATTTATGTATCTGCTCAGGGCGCATACATATTTTGTGGGTGATGACCCGTCGGCCTGCGTCAACTGCCACATCATGACACCTTACTACGCTACGTGGAGCCACTCCTCACACGGACGAATCGACCATCAATCGAACGGTGCCACCTGTAACGACTGTCATGTGCCCCATCAGAACCTAGCCGTCTATTATGGATTCAAGGCGGTTGACGGTCTGAAGCATACGGCTTATTTCGTGGGCCACATGGAGCATCAGGCCATCAAGGCTGAGACGCTGACTGGTCAGGTGGTAATGGACAATTGTATCCGCTGCCACACCCAATTGAATACGGAGTTTGTAAAGACGGGCCGCATGGGTTATATGACGCAGCAAGCCCAGGGCGGCAAGGTGTGCTGGGACTGCCATCGCAACGTGCCCCACGGCGGCATGAACTCACTGATGGCGACCCCCAATGCCGAGGGCGTTACACCACTACCTCCGTCGCCAGTACCAGAGTGGCTGCAAGGAATGGTAAAAAAGTAAAAAGGTAAAAAAGTAAAAAACGAAATATTATGGCAAAGCAATTGAAGAAATGGCAAGGTTGGATTCTCTTCGGAGGATCGATGGCAGTGGTCTTTATCCTAGGACTGCTCGTTTCGTCGCTGATGGAGCGCAGAGCCGAGGTGGCCAGTGTGTTTAACAACAAGCGCACCGTGTTTGAGGATGAAATCATCGCTCAGAATGAGAAGTTCAAGGCCGACTATCCCCGCGAATACGAGACTTGGGCAATGACGGAGGATACGACCTTCAAGTCGAAGTACAACTCGTCGCAAGAGGTGGATGTGCTCGAACAGCGTCCTGAGATGGTGGTGCTGTGGGCTGGCTATGCTTTCTCGCGTCACTATAACACGCCTCGCGGCCATAAGCACGCCTTAGAGGATATGCGTAAGATTCTGCGCACAGGTAATCCTGGCATTACGGTGAAGACAGCCGATGGTCGCGACTCTATCGCTGTTGACATGCAGCCCGCTACGTGTTGGACTTGTAAAGGTCCGGATGTGCCTCGCATGATGCGCGAACTGGGTAATGGTAAGGACCAGTTCTCTCCCGCCAACTTCTACGCCAAGAAGTGGAGTGAGTTGGGTGCCGAGGAGGTGAACACCATCGGATGCTCCGACTGTCACGATGCCCGCACCATGGATCTGCGTCCTGCCCGTCCTGCCCTCTACGAGGCATTTGCCCGTCGCGGTCTGAACGTGAAGAACGCTACCCATCAGGAGATGCGTTCGCTGGTATGCGCCCAGTGCCATGTGGAGTACTACTTCATCAAGCCCAACGACGAGAAGAATCCCGGCAAGGCTAACTACTTGGTATTCCCCCACGACAAGGGTCTGACCTGCGAGACTGCTGAGGAATACTACGACTCTATTGGCTTCTACGACTATATCCATCCGCTGTCGGGTACCAAGATTCTGAAGGCTCAGCATCCAGGTTGGGAGATGTCGCAGCATGGCATTCACGCTCAGCGTGGTGTATCGTGTGCCGACTGTCATATGCCGTATAAGCAGGAGGGTGGCGTGAAGTTCAGCGATCACCAGATTCAGTCGCCTCTGGCTAAGATTGATCGCACCTGCCAGACTTGTCACCGTCAGGATGCCGAGGTTCTGCGCCAGAACGTTTACGACCGTCAGGAGAAGTGTAACGAGGTTCGCAACCGTGCCGAACAGGAGTTGGCTCGTGCCCACTTCGAGGCTAAGTTCATCATCGATAAGGGTGCTACCGAGGCTGAAATGGCTCCTATCCAGGCCCTGCTGCGCAAGAGTCAGTGGCGTTGGGACTATGCCATCGCCTCGCATGGTGCCACCTTCCACGCGCCGCAGGAGGTTACCCGCTTGCTCTCGCACTCGGTTGACTATGCCCAGCAGGCCCGCTTGCTCATTGCTCGCGTAGCTGCCAAGCACGGACATATAGGAGATATCCCTGTGCCCGATTATAGTACCAAGGCCAAGGCTCAGGCAGCCATCGGACTGGACATGCAGAAGTTGAACGCCAATAAACAGCGCTTCCTGCAGGAGATTGAACCCAAGTGGATTGAGGAAGCCAAGAAGAACGGTAAACTCATCGAACTTTGATCGTTACATTATCCGTACACAATCCACAAAAATCATTAAATCCCAAAGCAAGTTGATAATGCTTTGGGATTTATTTCGTATATTTGCCAAGAATTACAAACCAACAACAAAATGAGATTATGATGAAGATAAACGCATTGCTGATGAACGCAGCCGATAACGTAGTGACCACGGTCGAAGAAATCGCCAAGGGAGAGGATGTCTGCTACATAGATGGCAGCGCATGTGTCACGCTGAAAGCCAAGGAGGATATCCCCTACTGCCATAAGGTGGCTCTGAAGGATCTGCCGGAAGGTGGCGAGGTGATTAAATATGGCGAGAGTCTGGGACGGCTCGTATGCACTGTTGCCAAGGGTTGCTGGGTGAACGACCAGAATCTGAAGAGTGAACTGCGTGACTATGACAGCGAATTGGCTGGAGATGAATGGCAGATGTGTGCTGCCCAATCTGCTCTACAGCAGATAGCACCTTTCCAGTTCTGGGGCTACCGTCGTACAGAGGGTCGTCCTGGCATCCGTAACTATATCCTGATTCTGCCCACGTGCGTCTGCGCCAGTGAGTCATGTCGCATCGTGGCCAGTCAGATTCGCGGGGCGGTGAACATCGTGTTCAACACGGGTTGCTCCGACGTGCAGGCCAATACAGATATGAGTCAAAAGGTGCTGACTGGCTTTGCCTGCCACCCCAATGTCTATGGCGTAGTAATTATCGGCTTGGGTTGCGAGACCGTCCCCCATCGGAAACTAAAGGAGAAGATTGAGCGTCTGACCAGTAAACCCGTCGTGTCATTCGGCATCCAAGAGGAAGGCGGCACTCTGAAGACCATTGAGAAAGCCACCCGTGCCGCACGCGAAATGGCCCAACAGGCAGGTTCGCAACAGAAGGAATTTTTCGATGCCTCAGAGCTCTATATCGGCATCGAATGTGGTGGAAGTGATGCCACATCGGGTATCGCCAGCAATCCGTCAGTCGGTGAGATGAGTGACATCCTCGTTGACATGGGTGCCACGACGGTGATGAGCGAATCAATTGAATGGATTGGCGGTGAACACATACTGGCCAAGCGTGCCGCAACGACGGAGATTCACAATCAGATCGTCGAAGTGTGCCGTGAGTACGAGGCTCATCTCTCTGCAGCCGGACAGGATTGTCGTGCCGGTCAGCCAACCCCAGGCAACAAGGCTGGAGGCCTGTCAACGCTCGAAGAGAAAAGCCTGGGCTGCATCCGCAAGGGTGGTACGCGCCCCATCGTGGAAGTGCTACAGCAGGCGGTAAGTCCTTCAAGGAAAGGGGCCGTCGTGATGGATACCGCAGGTTTTGACATTGCATCAGTAACTTCTATGGTGGCTTCCGGCTGTCAAGCCATCGTCTTCACAACAGGTAGGGGCACACCTACGGGTAATGCCATCGCGCCTGTGCTGAAAGTGACGGCCAACGAGCGTACCTACTGCATGATGGAGGACAACATGGACGTTGATCTCAGTGCCGTGTTGAGGGGCGAAAGAACTATTGCTCAGATGGGTAGTGAACTGGTTGATATCGTTGCTGAGGTAGCCTGCGGTCGCATGACCAAGGCTGAGGCCTTCGGCTTCTCCGACATCGCCGTGGATCATGTCTGCAGATTTGTGTAAATACGAAAAGAGTAGAGACAGTTGCAACAGCAGCAGCGCACCTATATTACCATCGATCTGAAGTCGTTCTATGCTTCAGTGGAGTGCGTGGACAGGGGGCTTGACCCACTGTCCACGAACCTCGTCGTGGCTGATGAAAGCCGGACGGAGAAAACCATCTGTCTGGCTGTCTCTCCGTCGCTGAAGGCATACGGCATAGGTGGGCGTGCGCGACTGTTCGAAGTGTATCAGAAAGCCCGTGGTGTGGATTTTATCATCGCCCCACCCCGTATGGCTCATTATATTGAGGTAAGCACCAAAGTCTATCAGACCTACCTGAAATATATTGCTCCAGAGGATATACACGTCTATAGCATCGATGAGGTATTCATGGATGTGACGGCTTATTTGCATTCGTACAAGATGACGGCTCATCAGTTGGCGATGAAGATGATCCGTGACGTGCTGGCCACTACTGGCATCACGGCAACGGCAGGCATCGGCACAAACATGTATCTGGCAAAGGTTGCGATGGATATTGTAGCCAAGAAGATGCCAGCCGACAAAGACGGTGTGCGTATTGCCGAACTGGATGAGATGTCGTATCGCCGTGAGTTATGGGATTACCGTCCTCTGACCAAGTTCTGGCGTGTGGGGCGTGGGATAGCCGAGAAACTGGCTGTCTATGGCATTGACACGATGGGAAAGATAGCCCGGATGTCGATACAAAACGAAGGACTACTTTACCGTCTCTTTGGTGTGAATGCAGAACTGCTGATAGACCATGCCTGGGGCTGGGAACCATGTACTATAGAGGCTGTGAAAGCCTACAGGCCAGAGACCAACTCCTTCAGCAGCGGACAGGTACTACAGGAGCCATATACGTTTAAGAAAGCACGTGTGGTGATACGCGAGATGGCCGAAGGAATGGCACTCGACTTAGTATCGAAACGCCTGGTGACCGACCAACTGGTGCTGACCGTAGGCTATGATGCTGAATGTCTCACACGTCCAGAAATCCGCGAAAAGTATCACGGTGAGATTACCACCAACCACTACGGGAAGCCCGTGCCAAAGCATGCGCACGGTACATTCAACTTCGAGAGACCGACTTCATCATCGCGGCTCATTATGGATGGGGCTACAGAATTGTTTGATCGCTGTATGAATCCCGATTTGCTCATCCGCAGACTGAACCTGACAACGAATCATGTGGTGTCAGAGGCATCGGTATCAGCACAGGATTGTGCTCCCCGGCAGCTTGATCTCTTCACCGACTACGAAGCATTAGAGAAGCAGCGACAGGCAGAGCAAGCCAAACTCGACAAGGAGCGCAGGATGCAGGAGGCACAGTTGAAAATCAAGAAGCGTTTCGGCAAAAATGCCATTCTTCGGGGCCTGAACTTCGAGGAAGGTGCCACGGCCAAGGAGCGCAACAAACAAATAGGAGGACATAAAGCATAATGGACAATTACGACGATATCATCAATCTGCCACATTACGAGCCCAAGCATCATCCAAGGATGTCGATGTGGAGCCGTGCAGCCCAGTTTGCTCCCTTTGCTGCACTGACAGGCTATGATGAAGCCATCCGCGCGGCTTCACCGCTTGCTACCGAAGGGACGCAAGAAAGCGACAGAACCCAACAAGAGTTAAATCCCAAGACAAAATAATCATACTTTGGATTTTTTTGCTTATCTTTGTACCATTATTTACAAACTAAACACAATACGATTATGAAGATTTTGATTTTACAAGCCTCGCCACGTGCGAATGGTAACACCGCTTGGATGGCGGAAGAGTACAAGAAGGCTGCTGAGGCAGTAGGTCATGAGGTGACATTGGTGAACGTATCGAAGAAGAAAGTTGCAGGCTGTTTGGCTTGTGAGTACTGTCATAATAAGGGCAATGGTGCCTGCATCCAGAAGGATGATATGCAGGAAATCTATCCGTTGATGAACGAAGCAGAGGTGCTGGTGCTGGCTGCGCCCATCTACTACTTCACCCTCTGCGCCCAGATTCAGGCCCCCATCCAGCGCATGTACTGCGTCAACAAACCCGCCAACGTGAAGAAGATGGCGCTGCTGATGTCATCCTACTCTCCTGGTGTCTATGACGGAGCCACGGCCGAATTCCGCGACATCTGCAACTACTGGCAAGTTGAGAACATGGGCTTTGTCTCTGCCAAGATTGACGAGCAGAAGACCGAGGAAACCAAACAGAAAGTGATAGCATTGGTGAATGCCTTATAAATGACGAAGTCACAACCTGCAATACCTACTTTTGATTAATCTGCTTAGTAGGCTTTGGGGGTGCGCAATGCTTAAAACACCGCGTTTTAGGTATTGTGCACCTTAATTTTTCTCTCTAATTTTGCACCCAGAAAACATGAACGATAAAAATGAAAACGACAACAGCGATTCCTACAGAAATGAAGGTACTGATGAACCACATCTACGAACTGAATAAGGGCGTGCGCCAAATGGTGCTCTTCACCTGTAATAAGAAATATGGTAAACTGGCCGTTGAAAGGCTGGAAAGTCAAGGTATCCCTTATGTGCTCCAGTCCGCTGGTCAACAGAACCTGAACGTGAATTTCGGGCGTCGCGAATGTCTGGAAGCCATCCGGCTCATCGTCACCCGTCCGCTGAACCAGCTCACACCCGAAGAGGACTTTATCCTCGGTGCCATGCTCGGCTACGACCTCTGTGCACAATGCGAACGGTATTGTAAGCGTAAATGCGGCAACAAGTGCATCAAAAAGAATTAACCACATAATTAAATATAAATAATGAACGCAACAATTGTAATTTATGGTTCCTCGACGGGAACCTGCGAGGCCATCGCAGAGAAGATCGCCTCGAAACTGGGCTGTGAGGCCCTGAATGTACAGGACCTGACAGCCGACATCGTCAGTGCTAACCAAAATCTGATCCTCGGCACCTCAACGTGGGGCGCAGGAGAATTGCAGGATGACTGGTACGACGGACTGAAGACGCTCCAAGGTGCCGACCTCAGTGGTAAGACCATTGCTCTTTTCGGCTGTGGCGACTGCTCTTCGTATAGCGACACCTTCGTAGGTGGCATGGGTGAGCTCTACAACGGTATTAAGAATAGCGGTGCTAAGTTCATCGGCTCAGTAGAAACCGACGGCTACACCTTCGACGACTCCGAGGCCGTGATTGACGGCAAGTTTATCGGTCTGCCCCTCGACGACATCAACGAGGATGACAAGACCGACACCCGCATCGAGGCCTGGCTCGCCGCCATCTCTCCTAATATGTAATCACAGGTATATAAATTAAATTCATAAGACGTATTTGTTTAGTTAGTAATGAGGGTGGTTGGCTGAGATGGTCAGCCACCTTTTTTAAAAAGAAAAGGATTATGGGACTTATAAAGCAACTATTCACTAACTGCGCCTATCCGCAAGGACGGATGGGACGCGCCATGTTAAAGTTTATGAACCTCTGTCATGCACCCCTGACGAACTGGGGTCTGAAACTCGTCAATATTCAAGACGGCTGGACGATGCTCGATATCGGCTGCGGTGGTGGGGCTACCTTGCAACGACTGTTGAAACGGAGTAAGGATGCGCAAGTCTATGGCATTGACATCTCTGAGGAGAGTGTAGCAAAAGCCAAGAAGGTAAATGAAGAAGTGCTCGACAAACAAGTATTCGTTACTCAGGGTTCTGCCGAGAAACTGCCCTACGAGGACGGGAAGTTTGATCTCGTCACTGCGGTTGAGACGGTCTATTTCTGGCCCAATCTCCCTAACTGTCTGCAGGAGGTTCGTCGAGTACTTAAATCCGGTGGTAAGTTCGCCATCATGGTGGAGGTCGTAGATGGCGACTCGATGTGGACAAATGTCGTAGAAGGCATGACGGCCTATTCGCCAGAAGAACTGAAGACCATGCTCGACGATGCAGGCTTCACCCAGACAGAGATTCATCGTATGAAGCCGTCGAAAGCTACAATTATTGGAATAAAGGGTTAAGCAGTATTTCCTTTAAACAAAAATCCCAGAGCTTTTGGACCTGCTTTGGGATTTTTTTCATAAATTTGCACCCGATGGATATACAGAGTTTCTTCACATCGCTCTTGAACGTGGTCTGCGAGATGGCTCCCTATCTGCTATTGGGATTCTTCATCGCAGGCGTGCTGCACGTATTCGTGCCGCAGAAGTTCTATGCCAATTATCTTTCGCGTAACAATAAATTTTCTGTGCTATGGGCGGCGCTGTTGGGAATCCCCCTGCCGCTATGTTCGTGTGGTGTCATCCCTACGGCTATCGGACTCAGAAATGAGAAGGCATCAAAAGGAGCCATTGCCTCGTTTCTCATTGCCACGCCGCAGACGGGCATCGACTCCATCCTAGCTACTTTCTCATTGATGGGGTTGGGCTTTGCGATTATCCGTCCTACAGCAGCACTCATCACGGGTGTTTGTGGCGGTTTGTTGGTAAACCGACTGGTTCACGAGGATAAGATCGTTGACATCGACAACTGCTCATGTCAGGTTGAAAAAGGAAATAGAATCTGGCGCGTGCTGAAGTATGCCTATTACGATATGCTTCGCGATATCGGCCTGCGACTGCTTATCGGACTTATTGTTGCTGCATTGATTCAGGTCGCAGTGCCTGATGAATTCTTCCTCAGTTTCGGCAGTCAGCCGCTGTTACAGATGCTAGTCATACTGGTCATCGCCGTGCCAATGTACATTTGTTCGACAGGTAGCATCCCCGTGGCAGCAGCATTGATGATGAAAGGTCTATCGCCAGGTGCGGCACTGGTGATGCTGATGGCCGGTCCTGCGGTTAATCTCGCCTCTATCCTCGTGGTTCATAAGTCGATGGGGCGCCGTTTCACCTCTATCTATCTGATGACCATCGTGGGTTTCGCTGTCCTATTTGGCCTACTACTCAATGCTACGGGAATCGAATTCTCTTTTGCCGATCAGGATGCTTGTTGCATGGGGGCATCAACTATGCCCAGTCCGTTCAAGATTGTTTGCGCCACAGTATTAACATTATTAATCATATTTGCTCTTATGATGAAGTTTTTTAGCAAGTTTACTACCAAGAAACCGTTAGACCCCGACGTGACCGTCTATCGTGTCGAGGATATGCATTGCAGCCATTGTGAGGCAGCTGTAGTCCGCGCCGTCGAGGATCTGCCAGGCGTAGAGAAGGCCAAGGCCAGTGCCTCTGCCAACACCCTCACCATCAAAGGCTCCGCTACCGAAGAGGCCATCCGCGCAGCCGTTGATGGTATCGGATATACGTTTAAGGGAAAGGCTTGAAGTCCTAATCTATGCCTTGTGATTGTAGTATCTGATAAGCAGGGCAACGCCTGTGAAAGCCAGGACGAATTCGAGGGCTACGATAAAGATGTACTGCATAATAGTAATGGTTTTATAAGTTAGGTGATATGGCGCAGATCCAATTGTTGAGATTGGATTTAGGAGAACCTGCATAAAGATAGTCGCCAACGATGTGAGCCCCGTTCTCCTTGAGTTCGCGGCAGAAAGCATCGGCATAGATGCCGTTGTCATGCCTGTTGCCAAGAGCCACCATAACGGCAAGGTTCTTACCGCTCAGGCTGGTGCCACGGAACAACTGAGTGGCGTACTGCCAATGCGGAGACAGATGACCACCATTCTGAAACTCGACGGCAAGAACAAGACTCTGGCTGTTCTCGATCTGCCTGACATTCATACTCTGGACGCTGACAATCTCAGCACCCAATTTGTCGGCTATTTCCTCAGCAATAGCCTGACAGCTGTCGTACACGACGACAATTGACTCATGTTTCATAATCCCACAAAAATTTGAATTGCGCCGCACGCCCTTACATCGAGGGTCGTTTGGCATGTTACCGAAAAAGGCTGGTCTTCAGACTTTTCTCCACTCCCAAGCGCCTTCTCATCTAAGCGACAATGGCGTTTATGCTTAGGAGCCATAATGGAGTTCACTGCTGCGGGACAGTCGGGGATTCTCACCCGGTTCACAAAGTGGACCTTTTCGTTCCCAATTAATCGCGGCTAAGCGAACCTTTACGGGCGACTCTTTTCAGAATTGCGCTACAAAGTTACAAAGTTTTTTTGAAAGAGCATAAAGTTTTCATATTAATTCTTAATTCTTGAGAAAATAACACGAAGAATCCACAATTATTCGTAACTTTGCATATGATATTCGCAAAAACTATATGATTATGAGAAAAGTGTTATTCTGCCTTATGGCAATGATGGGTGTGCTGACCGTCTCAGCGCAAAGTGTGTATGATTTTACAGTGAAGGACGATACGGGAAAGGACGTGTCGCTCGCAGAGTACAAAGGTAAGGTGCTCCTGATTGTGAACACCGCGACGCGATGCGGATTCACACCTCAGTACAAGGAACTGGAGGTACTATACGAGAAGTATGCTAAGGACGGCTTTGAGATTCTCGATTTCCCTTGCAACCAGTTTGGCGAACAGGCTCCTGGTTCCATTCAAGAGATTCACTCGTTCTGCACGGCCAACTTCGACATCCAGTTTCCACAGTTCGATAAGATTGAGGTGAATGGAGCCAACGAGCATCCGCTCTACACCTTCTTGAAAGCACAGAAGGGCTTTGGCGGTTTTGACACGAGCAACCAACAAGGCAAGTTTATGGACGAGATGATGCGTAAGCAAGATGCCGATTACGACAAGAAGTCCGATATTAAATGGAACTTCACAAAATTCCTTATCTCTCGCGACGGACGCGTACTGAAGCGTTACGAGCCGACGGAAAAAATCAGCGACATTGAGGCTGATTTGTTGATGGAATAAAAAAGCCGTCCGAGGACGGCCATATCCATTCAAGAAAGATAGTTTTTCGATGCGTCTATAGCAATGAGTACGCCATCCTCGATACCGTCTCCAGTTTTCTGGGGGCGGTATTTGAGTATTTTGTTGTCATACTGGCCAAGATAAGTCAGTAGAACTGCATGATGGCATTATGGCCATAGGTGTGCCCGCAACTGCCTGCAAACACACTCCAATAGGCATAACGACGCACATCACAGGCCTGCCATATACCCTCATTAGGATTGTGAAGCCCTTTGGGAATTCCTTCATAGATGGGTTCATCGTCAATGACAGGTTTCGTGGGTTTGTAGGCCCAGGTGGAATCCACATACCTGTAACCTTCCATGCTCCCAAGGTTTTTGCTCTGCCTGAATGATGTTTGGAATCAACAGCAGCAAAAGCAATGCCATTAGTTTTACTGTAGTTTGCATACCTTATCGATACAAATAGCGTTTGATACTCATTTTCGGGGTCTTCTCGAAGGGCTCGTCAACAAATGCCACTTCGTTGATCTTACTATAAACGGGAAGTGACTTGTTGGCGGTGGTGCGGATGAGTTCGGGGATCTCCGAACGTTTGCTGATGTCCAGGTCATCGGGTATCTCAGGATATACCAAAGCCACTAACCTACCCTTTCGCTCTACTACCAGCGATTCGCTCACGTATGGGCAGCCAGACAACACAGCCTCCAATTCTTCGGGATAGATGTTCTGACCGGAAGAGTTGAGGATCATCGACTTGATGCGGCCTCGGATGAATATGTTGTTGTTTTCGTCCAACAGACCCAGGTCGCCTGTACGGAACCATCCGTCGTCGGTAAACGCGGCGGCATTGGCTTCGGGATTCTTGTAATAGCCGATGGTAAGGTTGGCGCCCCGTACTTGTATTTCCCCTGGGACGTTCCTTGGATCGTCGGAATTGATGCGAAGATCGTGGACGGGCTTGCCACAGGAACCAGGCACAAACTCCGTACACCATTCAAAACCCAGCAACGGGCAGGCTTCGGTCATGCCATAGCCCACCGTATAAGGCAGGTGTATCTTACTGAAACACTCTTCTGCCTCGGGCTTCAAGGCAGCACCGCCCATGATGAAGCCGCGTACCTGACCGCCAAAGGCTGTCAACACCTTCTTGCGGACGAGTTTGTAGATCGCCTTGCGGGCCTGGGGTATGGCCATCAGCCATTTCATCTTGTCGAGGGCGGGCTTGATGGAATTGGCGTACACCTTCTCCATTACCAGCGGCACCGTTACCACCATATAGGGCTTCACCTCCTGCATGGCTTTCAGCAGCGTTGTGGGCGAGGGTGTCTTGCCAAGGAAATAGACCGTCACTCCATCTACATTGGGATGGATGAACTCGATAGCCAGTCCGTACATGTGGGCCATAGGGAGCATGGATACAACGGTCTCACCGGGCTGGTTGGGGAAATGGCTGTTGCTGAACGCATCGGTGTCTGAAATGGCACCATAGGTAAGCATGACACCCTTGGGATTGCCGGTCGTTCCAGAGGTGTAGTTGATGATGGCCAGTTTGTCCATATTGTCCGAGGGATAGGAAACCTGTGCCCTCGTAAAACCTGTAGGATGTTTCTGTGCGAAAGCCTTCTCGCGATTCTCCCATGCCTCAGCCACCAACTCATCGCGGTGCCATAGCATCGAACGGTCCTTCACGTTGATGGCAGCCCTGAGGTTGGGCATCTGCCCGGGATTGAGTTTGTCCCAAATCTCCTTGTCGGTGAAAAGCAGCACGCTATCGGAGTGGTGTGTGAAGGTGGTGATGCTGTTGGGGTGGAAATCGGCCAGGAGGGGTACTGCCACACATTCGTTGACATTGATGTCCCAGAAGATCATAGCCCAACGGGCACAGTTCCGCGCACAGATAGCGATCTTGCTACGCTTAGTAATACCGGCCTCAACAAGAAAGATCCGGAACTGCTCAATGCTTGTTGCCACATCTGCATACGTAAATGAGTCGCCCTCGTAGTCACATAGTGATTTCTGGTCCCATTGCTGGCGGATGGTTTCCTCCAAAGTCTTCAGATAGTGCTTCATCGTTAAATGTCCCTTATTAATTAATCATAAACTTGGGACAAATATAGTAATAATTCTCCGTTTTTTTGTATTTTTGCACCAAAGATTTAAGAAGAATTATTGAATATAAAAATAATAACAGATGAACCAAATTGAAGAGAAAGAAGGTATCACCGATGCCAGAGAACTGGGCATGCCAAAGTACATCATCCTGGGTGTTCAACATTTGTTTGCCATGTTTGGTGCCACCGTATTGGTGCCTGTGCTAACTGGTCTTTCTGTGTCGTCAACCTTGCTGTTTGCAGGTATTGGCACACTGGTCTTTCATTTAGTCAGCAAGTTGCAGGTGCCTGCATTCCTGGGATCCTCGTTTGCCTTTCTGGGCGGCTATATGTCTGTGAAGGCCTTGGGCGTAGAGCAGGGAATGACGGAGACACTGGCCTTGGACTATGCTTGCATCGGCGTGTTCTTTGCCGGACTATGCTATTTCGTGATGGCTGGTCTTATCAAGTCATTCGGCATCGAGAAGATGCTGCGATTCTTCCCTCCTCTGGTGACAGGACCTATGATTATCGCCATCGGTCTGGTGCTCTCGGGTAGTGCGATCCAGAATTGTACCACCAACTGGCTATTGGCCATCGTGGCGCTGGCAACGGTCATCCTTGCCAGTGTGTGTGGTAAGGGCATCATCAGAATTATTCCTATCCTGTTGGGGGTGGTGGTCAGCTATACGACGGCCGTGGTAATGGGCGAGGTGGATTTCTCATCCTTGAGCGAGGCCGCATGGATTGGATTGCCATTCAGCAGAGAGCAGACCGCATTGGCAGTCTATGACAATCTGGACACCACTTTCCTCATCTCTACTATCATTGCCATCATGCCCATCGCCATCGCTACCATCATGGAGCATATCGGTGATATGTGCGCCATCTCTTCTACTGTAGGCAAGGACTTCCTAAAGGAGCCCGGTCTGCATCGTACGCTGATGGGCGACGGACTGGCTACGGCTCTGGCATCGCTCTTTGGAGCCCCTGCCAATACCACGTATGGAGAGAATACTGGTGTATTGAATCTGACAAAGGTGTTCGACCCCGCTGTCATCCGTTTGGCAGCCTGCTTCGCCATCCTGTTGTCATTCTGTCCTAAGTTTGCCTGTTTGATTGGCTTGATGCCAGCTGCTACGATTGGTGGTGTGAGTCTGATTCTCTACGGTATGATTTCGGCTGTGGGTGTTCGCAATCTAATAGAAGATAGTGTTGATTTCAATTCGTCGCGCAATGTGTTTGTGGCAGCCTTGATCCTGGTGATTGCCATCGGCGTTAAATATGGTGCAGACGATAACGTGAGCATCGGCCCCATCCACTTCTCCGGTCTGGCGCTCTCAGCCATCGTTGGTGTCACGCTCAATGCTATTCTGCCTGGTAAGTTAGGTATGAAGATCAAAAGCGTTCACGGTAAAGAAAAGAAATAAGATTCTCCTTCACATTTTTACATGCCGTCAGTGCCATCAGCACGAGAACGGCGAAAATAGTCTTTCTCATTTTCATAAGCTATTGTTCAGTTTTATTGTTGTTCCATTTTAGAATGAATCATAAACTTGGGGCAAGGAATCCGTGACCGTTCCATTTCAATGTCTTCTGGGTCTTCTTCCCGTTTTCATTCCACAAAGTCACGATGATATCTTTACCAGAACGAGGCAGGGCAAATGAACACTCGACACTGGGGGATTTTGCCTCGTAAACAGCCTGTACGCCCGCATCTGAGTGATACTTCATTGTCTTAGTGGCATTGTTGTAGCGCATGAAAGTCAAACCATCATACTGACCTGGATAGTACTGGCCATCCCTGTAGAACATGTGGTTGTAAGCAAAGAGCTTGTGTTTCCCGTCAGCCTCATTCCAAAAGCACATCTCGATTCTTGTCATGAACTCACATGCACCTTCAAAATACTTATATTCATAAACAGCAAAGCCGTTCTTGACATCAAGTGTGAAGGTATCACCTTCCTGCTGTTTAAGTCCCTTGCGATGGCGTTCCCAGGCATTACGGATGCCATTCATGGCTTCGCTGTCGCACTCACCGTCTTCACCATAGGTAGGTGTAAGATAGGCTGTAATAAAATCGCTGATCGTGGGCTTGGCACCCTGATAGTTTACACGGATAGCATCCTGTGCCGTCATTGCCAACGTACAGATTACAAACATGATAGCCAATGATAATCTCTTCATAATTTCTGATTTTGATAGTTATTGTTTCTTTCTGCTTGCAAAGATACATATAATAATCAATAATGCCATCATTTTCATGTCTTTTTTATCATTGCACACTATCATTTCTAAATATCGTTGCTTATTATGCAATAATTCCCAAAATATTTGTAACTTTGCAAAGATAATTTGCGAAAATAGAATGATCAACTTAATTAGATTGTAACATGACACCACTGGAACAAAGAAATGAGCGTCTGGCTCAGACGATTATCAAGAACCTGAAGCGTCGCCACATAGAAGGTTTCTATTGTGCGACGGCAGAAGAGGCCGTGAAGAAAGTTTCCGAACTGATTGAGGACGGAAGTAGTGTGACATGGGGCGGCACGATGACTGTCCGCGACCTGGGTATTCCGCAATATCTCAAGGATCGTGGCACGCTGGAGGTGCTCGACCGTGATCTCGTTGAGACTCCGGAGGAGAAACAGGAGATGTATCTCAGGGCTTTCTCGACAGATGTCTATCTATCCAGCGCCAATGCCATCTCTGAGGACGGCGTCATCGTGAACATCGATGGCAACGGGAACCGTGTGGCTGCCATCACATGGGGACCGAAGAAAGTCATCTTCGTCATCGGTTTGAACAAGGTCGCCCAGAACGTGGAGGCAGCTCTCGCCAGGGCACGCAGCACAGCATCGCCCACCAACGCAGCGCGCTTTGACATCAAGACTCCTTGTCAGACGGATGGTGTGTGCCATAACTGCAACTCACCGGAATCCATCTGCAACTACGTCCATTTCCTCAGGAACTCACCACGAGGCCGCCATGTCGTTGTGCTGGTAGGTGAAAACCTCGGATATTAACAATCATTATGTGAGATCTTTGTCTACCATGGCTGAAACGCAGGAGTCGGACCAAACGTTCTCGGCGGTTTCAATCATGTCGATAATCGTATAGATAGGTAGGATGACGCCTAAGACGGCCACTGGGGCACCGATACCCGACATCAGGGAGAGCGTGAGGAAGTAACAGCCCATAGGCACACCTGCATTACCGACAGCCGACACCACAGAGATAAGGATCCACAACAGGATAGTACTCCAGGTGAGAGGAGTGCCGCCATTCTGCATCACGAAAAGCGAGGTGACGAGGATAAAGGCTGCACAACCGTTCATATTGATGGTGGTGCAGATGGGAAGTACGAAGCGCGCTACCTTGCTGCTGATGCCCAGACGGTTCTCGGCTGTATCCATCGTAACAGGCAGGGTAGCTGCACTGCTCTTGGTGAAGAGCGCCATCAGTACGGCTGGCGTCATCTTACTCAACACATGAAGCGGATTCAGACCACGCACCAACAGGAACAGAGGCAGTACGACGAAGAACTGGATGACATTACCGCCAAGCACCACCAACACGTATTTCCCAATGGAATCGGCTACGACACCGGCAGAGACCTGGGCAGACAACTGCGCAGCGAAAGCGATGATACCCAAAGGCAAGGTCCATATCAACCCACGTATCAACAGGAAGAGAAGTTCCTGAAGTCCCAACAGGAACTTCACAACAGCACTCTTGTTTTCCGACTCAGGGAGTTTCGAGAGACCGAAACCGATGGCAAAGGCCAACAACAGCAGCGACAGGACATTACCTTCAAGGAATGGCTTCACGATGTTATTGGGAAT
This sequence comes from uncultured Prevotella sp., assembly GCA_900319305.1. Taxonomy (GTDB): domain Bacteria; phylum Bacteroidota; class Bacteroidia; order Bacteroidales; family Bacteroidaceae; genus Prevotella. The sequence goes on along the minus strand of ONNY01000002.1, from coordinate 9,478 downwards.
GATGCTGAGGATATGATCTGTATAGGTGACATCAGGCCCTTGGGCAGCAGCGACTCCACAACACTCAAGCGTTGTCCCTACAGGCAGATTGCCTGGGGCTATCACAACATAAAGTACGGCACCGACAGCAGCAGCGGCAAAGGTGGTCAACAAGGTATAGATCAGTGTGCGACCGAATATCCTGCCTGAACCTTTGGAGCCAAAAGTAGCGAAGGTGGTCATCACTGCCAGTACAATTGTCGGCACTGCCAACAACTGGAACAGACGGGTATAGACCGTAGCCACAAAATTCATCACCTCGTCGAGCCATCCAAGCCCGAGTAAACCCAATATCGCACCTATTATCAGGGCGCCAATCCAAATTACAGTTGTCTTCATCGCTGCAAAATTACGAATAAGTGAGTGAAAAAACAAATTTATTTGATTTTTTCCGAACGTGAGTAATTTCAACGAAGTTAAAAATACGATTTATTTTTGAAAGATCGGGGGCAAAGTCATAAAAACTTCGCCACCCGACCAATGGAAAGATTGCAAGATCTTAATTCGTATGTGTCTGACGCCATGAGTGAACATAGTCCACCAGGGCACGGAGCTTCTCTGGATCAGAGTCATTGGGCACTGAGTCGTCAGCTCCGAGGATGAAGTTGGCAGGAGCATTCTTCAGGATCTCGTCCACCTCGGCCTTGGCCTCCTCAAGGGTACCAGTATAGATCTTGCTCTGACGGGGCAGTCCTCCGAGCACAGGACGATCGAAGAGTTTTGCCACCTGTTGGGTGGTCAGCGCCTTGCCCTTGAACTCATGATAAGGTACGTTGACAATGCTGCCGGGATAGTCGAGGTAGTCGTTGAATGAGTCGGCAGAGAAATGACCACCACCCTCGCAGACGTGGAGGATATTGAAGGGAGCCACCTCGTTGGCTGCATCAGAGAGTTGCTTATCGTAAGGTTTGATGAGATCACGGAAGAGTTTACCTCCGAAGGAGTCGAGGTCGCCACCCTGGCTTGAGATGTAGAAGCCATCAGCACCAGCCTTACGAGCCTCACGGATATAATAGACCAGACTCTTGGTGAGTGCCTCCAGGGCAGGCTTTACGGCCTCAGGATCCTTCTTGATAATCTCAAACAACTGCTGCTTGGCTGCTTTAGGATCGCTGGCAGACCAGGTGCCTGCGGCCTGATTGAGCAGAGCCAAAGGAGAATATACGGTAGGGATGATGAAGGCCTCATTCTTCAACTCACGAGCCAGTTCGTGAACCACCTGAATTTGCTCTGCCCACTGCTCGGGCGTTACTTGTTTTATTTTCTTCCAGTCAGCAGGACTCTTGATCTCTACCTGATCAGGCACATACTCATACTTAACATTCACAAAATCGACATGTGTAGAACGGAACCAGTCGATGTGTGACTTCACGGCCTTATAACCAAACTTGTCAGGGAAATGGATGTTGAAGAATACTGGCACGTAGTCGTTGGGGCGACTCTGGTCGAGTACCTGCAATAGCAGTTCGCGCTTGTTGTAGTTGTCATAACTCTGTGCTGATACGTTTGCACTGAATGTGGTTGCTGCCACTGCTACGAGCAGAAGGCTGCGAAGGGTTTGTTTACTAATTGTCTTCATAATGTTTAAATGTTTAATTGATTAATGATTATTATGTTGAATTGTTGTTTATTCAAAAGAACTGTCGTATGGGCCATCGCCACTTTCTCCACTATAGCCCCAGTTCTGCGTGAGATTCGGGTTCAGGATTATCTGATCCTGAGGCAATGGCAACAGGTAGTTGCGCTTTGAGACATTCTGGATCTTCAATGGCTCTGAGGCAGGAGAATTCTCTTTCACATGTTTCACAAGGATATGCCAGCGGACGAGATCGAACCAGCGCTGACCCTCGAGAATGAACTCCTTCCAACGCTCATCGCGGACAGCCTGACGGAACTGCTCCTTTGTCAACCCACTCAGTTCCAGGGGTGAACCGTCGGAGGGTTCATTCTGGATGTTGAGATATGGGCTCCAGTAGGCACGACGACGGATCTGGTTGATGGCATCGTAAGCGGCAGGCGTAGGACCGTTGAGTTCGTTCTCGGCCTCAGCCTTAATCAATAGTACCTCACCGTAGCGGATTACGACCGAGTTGGTGGACTGCCCTGCAGCATTACCTGACGAAGCAGGATTAGCGAAGTTGAGCGAGTCGATGTACTTACGGAAGCGGGGGATGGTGAACACGAAGTCAGTACCGGTGTTAGGGTTGATGATGCTCTTGGCCCATGAGCCGTCGCGACGCTGATCCTTGGGATCCATCTCGGTATAGTAACGATCGCTGGTAGCTATCAGCACAGGTTCGGTATCACTCCAGTTGGTGGCAAACACACAGTGACCAGTGATGTTGGCATTCACAGTGCGGTCGTGCTCGAAGGTGAAGATGTGCTCCGGACCGTTCTTCTTATCCACCGACCAGATGTCGATGAACTTGTCGAGCAGGCGATACTTGCCAGAGTCGATGACCTTCTGGGCATAGTCGACGGCCTTCTGATAGTAGGCGTTCTGATTGGCCTTACCTTTCTCGCTGCTGGTCTGGGCCCATACGAGATAGACCTTGGATAGCAGTGCCGATGCACCCAGTGAAGAAGCCTTGCTGTCGAGTGTGGTATAGTTGGCGGGCAACTGTTCGGCAGCTGTGAAATCGGAAACAATCTGCTCATACACCTCATCCACCGTGTTGCGTGAAGCGCCTTCTCCCTCACCGTCATGAAGTACGAGGGGTACTCCACCGAAGTAACGCACGAGGTTAAAATAAGTGTAGGCCCTGAGGAAACGTGCCTCAGCGATGTAGTTCTGTTTCGACTGCTCATCGAGCCAATCGGCTGTCGTCACCTTGTCAATAACTACATTGGCACGGTTGATAGCTGTATAGTGAGCCTCCCAGGCATTCACCACAAAGAGGTTAGTGGGTTGAACGGCGAAGTTGGCAACTTCACGGATATGAGCCGAGTTTGTCTGGGCTCCTGCACGGACATAATCGGTCTGCAGATCCTGAAGATAGATGGTCTGGTTGTTCCAGATACCATACATGCCGTTAACCGTAAATTCCTGATAGATGCCGTTGATGGCTGTCTCTATATCGTTCTTACTCTGATAGAAGTTGTCCTTGTCTATCGAACTGATGGATGTCTGGTCCAGGTCGGCGCAACTCACTAATACAGTAAATAGTGAATAGAGAATAGTGAATAGTGCCAGGCGATGGGCTGTTCTTTTGTATATTTTGGTAATCATAACTATAAACTATTAATTATAAACTACAAACTAAAATGTGAAGTTAATTCCAAAGAGGACGGTCTTGGCGGTGGGGTAAGCACCATAGTCAACGCCCTGATAGAGAGCACTTGTTTCATCGATACCGTTACGGTTGGCCTCGGGGTCGTAACCATTGTAACCCGTGATAGTGAAGAAGTTCTGGAGCGATACGTAGAAGCGAACCTTCGAATCGGGAGTGATCAACTTCAGAGGCACTGTGTAACCCAACTGGATATTGCGGAACTTCAGGTAAGAAGCATCTTCAACAAAGCGGTCATCAGCATAGATACTGGTAGCCGTGGCAGCCTTCTGGATGGTGTTGCTGGGATTGGTGGGGGTCCAACGGTCGGCCACCTCTTCCAACGGGTTATAGTAGTAGCCGTTACCACGGTCCAGACGACAAGCAAGGGCATTGAAGAGTTTGTTGCCATAACTGCCACTCAGACTCAGGAAGAAGTCGAGGTTCTTATAGGTGAACTTGGTATTGAAGCCATAGGTAAACTTGGGCTGGATATTGCCCAACACGACACGATCCTGCTCGTTGACGGCCCCATCGCCATTGACATCCTCAAACTTGGGGTTACCAGGCTCAACCACCGAGATGGTCTGTGTGGGCAGTTGGCTCAGATCCTCATCCGACTGAATGATGCCCTTGAAACGATAGCCATAGAAGGTGCCGAGAGGTTCGCCTACCTTCACGATCAACGGATTGATATACGACAGGGTGGCAGTATTGAAGGTGGGGACGAAATACTCTGAATCGCCAAGGTCGGTCACCTCGTTCTTGTTGTGGGCGATATTGGCATTCACGTTCCACTTCAGGTCCTTCTTATCGATGAGCACACCACCGACTTCGAATTCAATACCCTTGTTGGTGACTGAGCCCACATTACGCAGCACCGTCGAGAATCCAGTTACCTGTTCTACAGGTACATCAAGCAGCAGGTCGCTGGTCTTCTTATAGTAAACATCGAGCGTGGCAGTGAGACGGTTATTGAAGAAACCCGTGCTGAGGCCGATGTTGTATGACCTGGTTGTCTCCCATTTCAGGTCGGGATTCGACTTATTGGCGATGATGTAACTGGTGGCCTTCTGACCATTGATGATTACAGTACGAGGTTCAATGTTGGCCGCGAACTGATAGTCGCCAATCTCCTGGTTTCCCACCGTACCGATAGAAGCACGCAACTGGATGAAGTCGACCTTCTTGCCGAGGTGGATCCACTTCTCACGGTCGATATTCCACGAGGCACCCAATGAGGGGAACAGTGCCCAACGATGATCCTTGGCAAAGCGGCTGCTACCGTCGGCACGGAAAGTAATCGAAGCATTGTAGCGTGAGTCGTAACTATAGTTTACACGACCGATCCAAGACTGAAGCGTCGACACGTAATGACTGCTCGATGAAGGCAATGTCGTGCTAGCAGCACCGATATTGTCATAGCCTGTAGCATCGTTACTGAAGCCGTAGGCTGTGGTAGCAAAACTGCTGCGGTCGGTCTTCTGTGCTGTGTAACCAGCCAGCACAGTAAGCGAGTGAACACGGTTGAACACATTGCTATAAGTCGCTGTGTATTCCGTCTGCCAGGTATTGGTCTTCGTCTGACCTATAGAGGCATATCCGCTGTTGGCAATACCGCCCGTGGTATATGAGGGGGCATAGTAGTTCTGACGAGTGTTGGAGAGGTCGGCACCCAGACTGACCTTAAGCTTGAGTTGGGGAATAATAGCCCACTCCAGGAATCCATTACCAATGATACGGGTGTTCTCTGTCTCCGACTGAGTGTTCAGCAGGTCGCTGATGGGGTTGCCCACCTTGCCGTTATAGATATCAACACTGGTCGGTGTCGGATCATAGTTGAACGAGCCGTCAGCATTATATATAGAGGTATAAGGTGTATGTGAGATGACAGCAAACCAGGTGTTGGGAGCAAACATGCTGTTGGTGTTATCTACACCTGTCACCTTATTATAGGCGGCATTGGCTGTCACTCCTACCAACAGGTTCTTGAGAATGTTACGCTCATAGTTCACACGTCCGACAAGGCGTGTCAGACCTGTACCTTTCACGATACCATCCTGACTCTTGTAACTGCCGCTAACACTATAACGCGATAACTCGTCGCCACCCGTAGCCGAAATCTGATGTTCCTGCTGGAATCCCGTACGCAGGGCCTCACTCTGCCAGTCGTAGGTCTGAGTCGGTGCATCCAAGCCATAACCGATCTCACCTTTCTGATAGAGTTCGTTCCAGATATCAGTCCACTGCCAAGCATCGAGATAATTCAACTTCTTGCTGATGTTGCTCCATCCGAAAGTGGCATTATAACTGAGCGTGTTACGACCATGAGAACCTTTCTTGGTGGTGATGATGATCACACCGTTGGCACCACGGGTACCGTAGATGGCTGTGGCGGATACATCTTTCAGTACCTCAATGCTCTCGATATCACTGGGGTTGAGGAATGACAGAGGATCGAGTGTGGCATCACTGCCCTTGGCACCGGTACGATTCGATGAGGCATCATTATAAACAATCAGACCGTCGATGACGTAGAGGGGCTCATTGCCGCCAGTAATAGAGTTACCACCGCGAATACGGATGATGCTGGCAGCGCCGGGCTGACCACTGGTGGTCGTCACATTCAGACCTGCTACAGCTCCCTGCAGGGCACTCTCAACAGAGGTGTTATGCTGTTTCAGAATATCCTCGTTTACAGAGGAGATGCTACTGGTGAGTTCCAAACGTTTCTGGGCACCATAACCTACAATCACCACTTCATTCAGACGACTAGCGTTATCCACAAGACTAATCTCCACGGGTTCCTCGAAGTCATAGACATCCACATCAAGCGGACGGTAGCCTACATACTCTACACGTAGGGTCAAGGGGGCTTCCACTTTCGTCTGGAGGGAGAAGTTGCCGTCGATATCCGTCACGACGCCCTTACCCTTTTCACTTTTTACAATCACCGAGGCTCCTATCAACGGTTCACCTGTGCGGACATCGGTGATATGTCCTGTGATCAGGCCTTGCGCAACAGCCAAGAGGGGGCTGATTGCAACAAGCGTTGCAATAAACAATCTTTTTACCATAAGTCTAATCCTATTTTATTACTTTAGTGCGGTCAAGACACTCTGTACTTTGTTAATCTGGGCATTTGTCTCTTTCTTGTCGAGATTCAGCAAGCCATATTCGTGGTTATACTTAGTACCATTCTCCAGTACCCACTGCAGGAAATGGTTCACGGCGTCATCGGCATTGTTAAATCTGATACCTACCTTTTCTACAGTTATCTCTGCAGGTTTGCCATTCTCAAGGATGTTGAGCACATCGTCGAGTGTGCCATTGTCGCTGAAACTGTTTTCCAGGTCCTTCTTCAGGTCGAGACCCACAAGCGACAGGTCACTCTTCAAGTGACGACTCTTCAGATCGAAGATGTTTGAAAGAGCATTGAAAGTAACACCCAGCGGATCTTTCGAGATGGCGGTGTTCAGGAACAGATCGTCGCCAGAGATACGCTTGCCTCTGAAGTTGGCACTTTCCTCACCGAAGTTGTGGGCAAATGAAGCGGCTACTGACGATGCATTGCTACCGCTATAAATAATGATCGTCTCGAAAGTCTTGTTCTTTTTTACCTCCTCTTCAAAATCATCGTTGAGGAAGAAGAGTTGCTTCAGTTTCTTCGCATTCAGGTGTTTTCCTTCGAGCAGGCGTGCTGCCTCAGAGCTACGTGCAGTAATAGGCAGCACGGCCGTCTCTCCGAAATAAACAATATGGCTAAATTCTTGATTACTATTGTCCTGATTGTCTGAAACAATATTCAGATCTATGTTATCCTGATTTGCTGAGCCTTTTACAATCTGGAATACCACACCCGGCTCAGTCTTGGCGTATTCCTCTATCCATTTTTCAACTAACGGACGTGCGAAACGCGGACTCTTGATGGTACGCACGCCACTATTGGTGTTATTAACTCCATTTCCTTCAGCCCAGATGTTGTTCAGTCCCAGGCTCAAAACCAATGCTATTGTAAACGCTATTCTTTTCATATCCTTTTTGTTTTGTTTGTTCTATACCTTTTATTATATATACACTTCCTTTCATTGTCATAGCCATCATACTGCTACAACACCAGCAATCTTGCATTCGCATATTACACATTCGTTTCATAATCTCTTTTTTTAATTGTTATTGTTATTTTTGTTTTTATGTCTTTTCGACGCTGCAAAGGTACAGCGATTTCCACACTCTCACAATCCCTTCGATATGTCATTCTATATACCACAAGCATGGTATTTGCATAAAAAACGCCAGCAAACCGTGTGTTTCCTGGCAATTTTAAAGCAGTAAGAGGTTCGTTTCAGTCCTCTTTTACGATAGGATAGAGTTCGATGAACTCGCCTTGGTGGTTCAGACCGTCATTGATCAGTTCGGCAAACTTCTGCCCGACAGTCTCGATATCGTGGAAACCAGGAAGGGCCATATTGCCATTCAGATCAGTGGTGGTAGGACCTGGATGAACGGAGAAAATCTCCACAGGGGTATTGGCCTGCTGGAACTCAATCGCCATCACACCCATCATGGCATTCTGCGCAGCCTTGCTGGCAACGTAAGCCAGGGGATGCCAGTATGGACTGATCTCTGACGGGACAGTCACATTAGCGATACGACCCTGATTCTTGGCAATCAGCGGAATCAGTGCCTTGGTGAGGGCGAAGGTGCCGACGAAATTCACATCAAGCGTCTCACGGATGACGCTGATCTCTGTATGTTCGCTATCCACACTCATGTCGCCAGGGATGCCGGCATTATTAACCAACAGCATCAGTTCGGGATATCTCTCGTTGATTTCCTTCGCAGTCTTTTCAATACCATCGAGATCTTTCAGTTCGATGTTCACCCAACCTAACACGTCGATGCCTTCAGCCTTCAGTTCGCTAATGGCTTTTGTAGCACGATGTTCATCACGTGCGCCGATAATCACCTGCCAGCCACTCAGGCCGAGGTGCTTGGCAATCCCAAATCCGATGCCCTTATTGGCACCAGTTACTAAAACAATCTTTTTACTCATTATGATGTCTTTTTAGTGTTGTTTGTTCGTATCGTTATGCTATTTCAGCAACCACTTCAATCTCAACCAATGCACCTTTCGGCAAGGTCTTGACGGCTACGGCAGAACGGGCGGGATAAGGCTCAGTGAAGAACTCTGCATAGACAGCATTCATGTCGGCAAAGTCATTCAGGTCAGCCATGAATACGGTGGTCTTTACCACGTTTGACGAGGTCAGCCCGGCTTCTTCAAGGATGGCTTTGATATTGTTAAGCGACTGACGCGTTTGTTCCTTGATACCTCCTTCTACAAATACTCCCGTGGCAGGGTCAATGGGAATCTGACCAGAGGTATAAACGAGATTACCCACTTTGATGGCCTGACTATACGGGCCGATGGCGGCCGGTGCCTTTGTTGTACTAATTGCTTTCATCCTTAATCATGTTTAATTCGGGTGCAAAAATACTACTTTTCTGGCAGAATCTTCATAATGAAACGAATTAAATAGGGTTCATATCCCCAGACGCGGGAGTTGGGAGCCACATTGTGAGTCACCCAGATGTTGCCGCCGATCACAGAGTCGTGGCCGATGGTGATGCGTCCCAGGATGCTGGCATTGCTATAGATGGTGACGTTGTCCTCGATGATGGGATGACGGGGTATGTTGAGCATATTCCCGTCAGTGTCTTTCTTGAAACTCTTGGAACCCAGCGTCACACCCTGATAGAGCGTCACGTGACTGCCGATGATACAGGTCTCGCCAATAACCACTCCTGTACCATGATCAATGGCAAAGTATTCGCCTATTTGAGCACCAGGATGGATGTCGATGCCTGTCTCTGAGTGTGCCAGCTCGGTGATGATACGTGGAATGACAGGCACTTGCAGTTCGTGTAGTTTGTGGGCGATACGATAGTGGATCATGGCTTTCGTCACAGGATAACTGAAGATAATCTCACCATAGTTGATGGCTGCAGGGTCGTTGTCAAACATGGCTTGCACGTCAGTATAGAGCAATCGTTTGATTTCAGGCAGTGCATCGATCAGTTGTAATGCCAGGTCTCTGGCCTTATCCTGTACCTGCTGCCTCGACGTGATAGCCTCGTTTTTCTCGCCAAACTGAAGGCCGTATGAT
>ONNY01000055.1 GCA_900319305.1 uncultured Prevotella sp. | reverse complement strand
TACAGGAGGATGACAGGCACCTGTTGATCGGTACGGCTGGTTACGGACTTTTCAGGGTGAATACTGTGTCCCGGAAAGCCGAACAGGTGGAAAACTATGCGCAAGGCGACCTCGATTATTTTAATCATATCCTGATAGATGATGAAGGAAACTTCTGGAAAGGAGGTTCAGGGGCGGATTTTACGTGCAGAAGACCAGATAAGAGCATCCGTTATTTCAGTTCACCCTACGGACCGGTGACAGCATTCGTCAACTACCAAGGCGGTGTGTTAATGGTGTGTCAGCGTGGTTTGTTGTATTATCGTGGTGGACAACTTCTGTCTGATTTCATCGATCTGAGTGTACTTGGTAATGAAGATGTGCAGTTGCGCTCGGTACTCTGCGACAGGAAAGGGAATCTGTTTATCGGAACGTTGGGCAAGGGTCTTTGTTGGGTACCACAGGGGTCGCATAAACTGCACCGTTACGAATATCCCAGTTCTACATTCGACCTGAACACCAGTAATGTCTGGGCCTTGTTCGAGGATGATCAGGACAACCTTTGGGTGGGCTGTCTGAAGCGTGGTTTGTTGCTTTTACCACAGCATGAGCCTCAGTTCTCTACTTGGAGCCTCTCCGCCCAGAATGTGAAGATCGGTGGTTCGGTGACCTCGTTCTGCCAGGGTGATGATGGCATGACCTGGTTGGCTGTCCAGAACAATGGTGTCTATGGCTTTGATGCGAAGGGAAATGTGGTTGCTCATCCTGCTACACCGCCAAAGACCTATTCCATCTATCGTGACAGTGGCGGCAGTTACTGGATTGGTTCTGGTGACGGACTGTACAGTTATCAACCTACGACAGGTGCCTATACGAAGGTGGTCCATTTTGAAAGCGACTATATCAACACCATGGCTGACGATGGTTACGGGAAACTGTTCTTCTCAACTTACTCCAAGGGATTCTGCTCCTATGATACGAAAACCAAGGCGTTCAAGAACTTCTCCATGTCAAATAACGATCCGAAACGCGGACGCCTTCATAACAACTGGATCATGGTGATGATGACCGACAGCCGAGGCCTGCTGTGGATCGGTACCTCGTCGAACCTGAGTTGTTATGATCCGGTGAAAGACACTTTTAAGTCTCAGGGCTGGGAGGTACAACTCGAAGGTAAGACCATCACCTCGCTGTATGAGGATATTGACCATCGTATCATCATAGGAACCGACATGGGTCTATACCTCTATAATAGGCAAAAGGCGACGGCAGAGCCTTATCCTGGGGCAGAGGCCTTGGTTGGTAAGGTGATCAGCGGTATCGAGCAAGATCAGTTCGGTGACCTGTGGTGCAGTACGACCTTGGGTATCTGGCAGTATCAGCGCGACAACAAGCAATGGGTCACTCATGTGAACGGAAACGGTCTGACCACCCGTGAGTATGTGCGTGGTCTTTCGATGCAACGGTCCACAGGTGATATCTATTTCGGTATCAGCGATGGTATCACGTCCTTCCATCCTGCAGCCCTGCGCGAGAGCCATTCTTCTCAGGCAAAGGTACATCTGACGAGCCTGCTGATCGGTGATAACCCCGTGAATAGCGGTACATTATCGGATGGTGCCCCCGTGATGAGAAGCCCCTTGGCTGACAACCACCATTTCTCCCTCTCGTATATCGACAACACGTTCTCGATGGAGTTTTCGCTCTTTGACTATTCGAACGCGGAGAACGTGATCTTCGAGTACAGGATGAATGGCACGAAAGAATGGTCACAGACGCCAGTCGGCAGTAATGTCATCTCGTTTAGTCATATCCAGCCCGGCTCCTACACGCTGGAAGTCAGAGCGCATGAGAATGGCGTCTATACCGATTCCCAAGTCTATTACCTGGTGATCAGGGCGCCGTGGTATCGTTCCGCGTGGGCGTACCTTATATATATAATAGGAGCCATGGGCTTCTTAAGTTATCTTGGACTCAGTTGGCGTCGTCAGACCCGACAGCAACTTGATGAGGAAAAGATGAAGTTCCTGATCAATGCTACACATGATATCCGTTCACCGCTTACCCTGATCATGAGTCCATTGCACAAGTTGTTGCGCCGCGACTTTGACCAGGAGACAAAGAATGAGCTGAAGACCATCGAGCATAATGCCCAGCGCATCCAGAACCTGGTGAATCAGATCCTGGACATCCGTAAGATTGACAAGCAGCAGATGAAGTTGCAGTGTCAGGAGACGGATATGGTGCAATATGTGGGCAATATCCTGAAGTCGTATGACTATACGGCCAAGGAGCGGAATATTGACTTCCACTACAGGCCGACTGTTGACAAGTTGAATGTGTGGCTCGATCGCAGTGCACTCGATAAGGTGGTCGATAACCTGTTGTCGAACGCCTTTAAATACACCTACGACGGTGGTGCCATTGAAGTGCGCGTGGCTGAAGGAGAGAGGAATACGGCTGTTTTGCAGGTTGTAGATACGGGTATGGGTATCAAAGGTGATGCCAACAGGCTCTTCGATCGCTTCTATAGCACCTCTCACTCTCTCCATATCGAGGGAACGGGTATTGGTCTGAACCTCTGTAAGATGATGGTTGAGATGCACCATGGCACCATTGAGGCGGCCAACCGTGACGATGTGCAAGGTAGCATCTTCACCGTACACCTGCCATTGGGCAAGGCCCATCTCTCTGCCGAAGAGATCCTGATACCGGAGGAAAAGGAACAGGGACAAAGGCAGAAAGCACAGTCGAGTTACAAGGTGCTGGTGGTGGATGACGATGTGGAAATCGGCGACTATATTGCGCAGGAGTTGGGTAGTTTCTATCGTATCACGACCGTCACCAATGGCCGTGAGGCCTTACGACAGTTGCTCTCCACAGAGACCGATCGCCAGTTTGACCTGGTGGTCAGCGATGTGATGATGCCGGAGATGGATGGCTTCACCATGCTGCGGATGATCAAGACAAATATGAACATCAGTCATATCCCCGTCGTGATGCTGACGTCGAAGAGCGATGTGGCCAACCGTCTCGAAGGCCTGGAGCGGGGCGCCGATGCCTTCCTTGCCAAGCCGTTCGACATGGATGAGCTACATGTGGTCATCAACAACCTCATCAGCAAGAACCTCCGCTTGAAGGGCAAGTATTCCGGTACCCAGCAACAGAAGGACAAGGTGGTTGAGACAAATGTGAAAGGTAATGATGAGATCCTGATGGAACGTATCATGAAGGCAATCAATGAACATCTGTCGGATAGTGACTTCAATGTGGAGATGCTGACCAAGGAGGTGGGCATCAGTCGTGCGCAACTCCACAGAAAGATGAAGGAAATGACAGGTCTGCCCATCAGTGAGTTCATCCGAAACATCCGTTTGGAGCAGGCTGTGAGACTGCTGAAGGAGCAGAAAATCAATGTCACGCAAGTCGCCTATACCGTCGGTTTTAGCAATCTGGCGCACTTCTCTACCGTGTTTAGGAAGCAGTTTGGTGTCTCTCCGACCGAATATATTGAGCAAAATTCACAGGTTGATACAAATATTAAATGAAGTGAAACAAAAATAAAAGCCTTGTATTGAAATTCATACTAACTTTGCGGCAAAATTTTCTTTAATTTATATTTTTATTAACTAACAAAACCAAAACGTATGAGTTTCAAAGCAATGAAAACCACCATGTGTGTCGGATTGTGCTTCCTGGGCATGATCTGTGCACAGCAGGTGTCGGCAGCTTCTGAGAAGGTCGCTGCTGTTCAGCAAACGAGACAGGCATCTGGTCATGTAGAAGACTCTCAGGGTCCGCTGATCGGTGCTACGGTCATGGAGAAGGGTACCAACAACGGTACAGTAACTGACTTCGACGGTAACTTCTCTTTGAATGTCCAGCCGGGCGCAACGCTCGTCATCTCTTATGTCGGCTATGAGTCAATGGAAATCAAAGCCGGTGACAATGTACAAGTGAAGATGAAGGAAGATGGTCACGTAGTGAATGAAGTCGTGGTCATCGGTTACGGTACCCAGCGCCGTGAGGCTGTGACGGGTTCTGTGGCTAACATCGGCGGTGATAAGCTGAACCAGGTACCAGCAACTAATGCTGCTCAGGCTCTACAGGGACGTATCGCAGGTGTGCAGATGACACAGACCTCTACTAAGCCTGGTGAGGAAATGCAAATTCGTATCCGTGGTCAGCGCTCACTGAGTGCTTCTAACGACCCGCTGATCGTACTCGACGGTATTCCCTTCATGGGTTCTCTCTCTGATATCAACCCCGCTGACATCAAGTCAATGGATATCCTGAAGGATGCCTCTGCAACCGCTATCTACGGTTCTCGTGGTGCCAACGGTGTCATCATGATTACCACTGTTAAGGGTTCACAGGGTACTCCCGCCAAGGTATCTTACAATGGTTATGTAAACTTCAAAACTGTGTTCAAGAAGTATCCGATGATGGACGGTCCCAAGTACGTTGCTATGCGTGAGTATGCTGGCTTGTTCAAGAACTCTTTGGATGAGAGTAATGATGTGAATACTGACTGGCAGGACATGTACTATAAGACAGGTATCGGCCACAACCACGACGTAAATGTGGCTGGTGGTACTAACGGTGGTAGTTACAGCTTCGGTGCCGGTTACTATCACGACGAGTCTGTTGTGCCTACAGAAGGTTACAATCGTGTATCTGTTCGTGGTAACTTTGACCAGAAGGTTGGTGAGTGGTTCCGCTTCGGTCTGACTACTAACACCAACTACCACATCACTAAGGGTGTCAACAACATGGGAGCTGTGCTGTCAAATTCTCCGCTCGCCAATCCTTACAAAGAGGATGGCACTCTGAAGCGCAATGTTGCATTGCAAATTGACAACTATTTTATTACCACAAAGGGTGTGATGGAGAGTCTGGAGGATGTTTGGTTGAACGAGAAAAAGGGTCTTGGTACCTACAATACTCTCTTTGCCGAGGTGAAGTGCCCATGGATTGAGGGACTGAGCTACCGCCTCAACATCGGTCTGAACTTCCGTAATAATAAAAATGGTAGCTTCACCGGTACTGGTGTCAACAACCCTGACCCTGCCGCTACCAACAGCGGTTCTGTCTATGAGGACCAGACTCGCAACTGGACGGTTGAGCACATATTGACTTACGATCGCATCTTTGCTGAGAAGCACAACCTGAACGTTGTTGCCATGTATTCTGCCGAGCAGACCACTTACGAGCAGAGCGGTGGTTGGGCACAGGATATTCCTGCTGACTACATGCAGTATTATGCACTCGACAAGGCTACTGGTCAGACCAATCTCAATGGCTACAGCTACTGGCAGAGCGGTCTTTCATCTTGGATGGCTCGTGCGATGTATTCTTATGATAATAAGTATATGCTCTCTGTAGCTGTTCGTTCTGATGGTTCTTCACGCCTGGCTCCAGGTCACAAGTGGCATACCTATCCCGCTGTCAGCGCTGGTTGGAACATTGCCCGTGAGGAGTTCATGGAGAAGGCCACTTGGATCGACAACCTGAAGCTCCGTGTAGGTTATGGTGAGACTTCTAACCAGTCTATCAACCCATATGCTACATTGGGTGCACTTGCAATTCGCAACTACAACTTTGGTGACACTCAGAGGGCTGGTTACTATGTTAGCGGTCTCCCTAACCCAGAACTGGGTTGGGAGTACAGCACAACTTGGAACTTCGGTCTCGACTTCTCACTGTTCAATGGTCGTCTCTCTGGATCGTTCGAGTATTACATCCAGAAGACCCACGACATTCTGCTTGATGTCAGCATGCCCTCAACCTCAGGTGTAGGCAGTTATACTGGTAACATCGGTAAGACTCAGAACAAGGGTTGGGAGTTTACCTTAAATGGTGTCATCATCGACAACAAGAATGGTTGGAACTGGGAGGCTGGTATCAACCTCTACCAGAATCGCAACAAACTGACTGAACTGGCTTCAGGTGCTGACCGAGACGAGGGTAACCGCTGGTTTGTAGGCTATCCTATCGATGTGATTTATGACTATGAGTATCAGGGATTGTATCAAGCTGGCGAAGAGGCTGCTATGAACATCCTCGAGCCCGGTGGAAACATTGGTATGATCAAGGTGAAATATACAGGTGACTATGATGCTAACGGTCTGCCTACTCGTCAGATTGGTCCTGAGGATCGTCAGATCATGAGCATGGAGCCCGACCTTGTTGGTGGTTTCAACACAACTGTTACTTACAAGAACTTCGACTTCACCTTAATCGGTGCCTTCCAGATTGGTGGTAAGTTGATTTCTGCCATCCATTCTTCTTACGGTTATGTGAACCAGTTGAGTGGTCGTCATGGACAGCTCGATGTAGATTATTGGACAGAAGACAATACTGGTGCTAAGTATCCGAAGCCCGGTGGCGTCATGACCAGTGATAACCCCAAGTACGGTTCTACACTTGGTTACTTTAACGCCGGTTACCTGAAGATTCGTGCCCTTACCCTGGGTTACGACTTTGCAAGCCTGAAGGCCATCAAGGATCTGGGCATCAGCCGCCTGCGCCTTTATGCTACCATTCAGAATCCATTCGTGCTTTTCTCACCGTTTAACAATGAGAGCGGACTTGATCCTGAGACGAACTCATGGGCAACCCAGAACACTGCTGTTCAAGTAGATGGTTATACTGGCAAGCATAAGATGCCTATCGTAGGTTATAACACTCCTGCTACCCGTAACTTCCTGATAGGTCTCAACCTTTCATTCTAATTGACAATTAATAGGAAATTGACAATTTAATATAAGATAATGAATATGAAAACGAAAAGTATAAAATATTTCCTTGCTGCGGGGCTTGTGTGCTGTGGTCTTTCTACAACCATGACATCCTGCAATAGCGTGCTCGACGAACAGCCACGCAGTACGATGGATCCCTCTTTCTTCAGTGAAAAGAAGGGCATTGAGGGCGGTCTGACATCGCTCTACGCTCACCTGCGCTATATCTATGGCAATGGTTACTACCTGAACGCCTGTGAGACGGGTACTGACGAGTACACCTATGCACAATCAGCCGATGGCAACTTCAAGGATGCCGACCTCTCCGGCGTGGGCAGTATGACTCCTTCTGGTTCAGTAGCCGGTGGTATGTGGGGTGCAGCATTTACCAATATTAACACCTGTAATGGTATCATCGAGAATGGTGAGGCTTCCGGTATGGACGCTTCCCTGCTGGCTGAGGCTTACTTCTTCCGTGCATTCGACTATTTCCTGCTGGTTCAGTACTATGGTGGTGTGCCCCTGGATTTAGGTGCTGGTGAGCTGAAGTTCAACAGTTCTACTAACCGTACCTCTGTTCGTAACACCGTACCTGAGGTCTATGCCAAGTCTATTTTCCCTGACTTGGAGTATGCTGTTGAAAACCTGCCTGATAAACCCCGTCTGACTGGTACGGCTACCAAGAACCTGGCTCGCTTGTTCTTGGCAAAGGCTTATCTGACTTACGGCTGGTGGTTGGAGAATCCTAACGATATCCCCACCTATCCTGAGACTACTCGTGATGCCGGTCAGGCACAGAGCTATTACCAGAAGGCATTTGACCTGGCTAAGGCAGCTATTGACAATCCAGGACCTTACGCTCTGCAGCCTACTTTCTACGATGTGAACGTGGGTACCAATGACCGTAACTCTGAATGTATGCTCTATGCTGACCACAATGAAGACGAGAAGTATGGTAACGGCGGTAATGGCTATGGTTATGGTACTGGTGGTTCACCTGACAACTTTGCTTATTGGATGACCACTTGGAACTATGGTAACTTGACGGCTCAGGTTGCTTCTAATCCCTCGCAGGTAATTAGTCCTATTCAGCGTGAGGGTGTCCAGACCTACGGACGTCCTTGGACTCGTATGGCTCCTATTGCTGACAACTTCATTGCTGGTGGCGTATGGGAAGATGCTGTCAAGGCTATCGATTGCCGCTACGATGCTACGTTCACACTGCGCTATCATTGCAACTGGCACAAGGATGGCTCAAACTGTGATAAAACTATCCCTGCTGTGTTAGGTGCCAACGGTATGCTGATTGGTCAGGGCGAAGTATTATTCAGTTGGGTTTCTGAGGCTGAGGATGCTAATATCTCGTATGAGGGTAATAACGCTAGCCATCGTCTTGGTGTGATGACTGGTCGTGCCGACTTCGTTTGCGGTGTCAACCACATTAGCCGTTTGAAGTATCCCATCAACTGGAAGATTGGTATCTATCGTACTGACAATGGTAGCAGCCTGGGTGCTACTCACTATAATGGTGGTAGCCCACGTCCTTGGAACATTGCCAAATGGTCAGAGATTTACTTAATTGCTGCAGAGGCTGCTGTGAAACTCGGTAAGAACGACGATGCTAAGAAATATGTTAATGTGCTCCGTGCCCGTGCTGGTAAGGCAAACTTCAGTATGAACGATGATAAGGTGGTATCTATTGACAACAGCGCTGCTATGGTTGCTGCTACACCTGCTACCATCACCATCGACTACATCCTTGATGAGCGTAGCCGTGAGTTCTGGGGTGAGGGATACCGTTGGTTCGATCTCGCTCGTACTCAGAAGTGGGTTGAGCGCTCTTCAGTTTACCACATTGCTGGTGCCGATCGTGCTGACTTAGACCTCAAGGAGTTCCATCGTGATATCCCCAAGGGTTACTATCTGCGTCCGATTCCACAGGGTCAAATCGATGCTATGGAAGGTACTGCTGAGGAGAAGACCAATTATCAGAATCCGGCTTACCGGAATTAATAATTCTCTCGTTTATCTTTTATGTAAGAGGTGCGCCATCTGGTGCACCTCTTCTTTTATTGGTCTAATGATACATGATGATCAAAGGAGTTATTTCTTTATATATAAATTCACTGAGATTAAAAAGTAAATTCAGTGTATTTACCGACCAAATTCAGTGAATTTACTCATCAAATTCAGTGAATTTACTTTCAAGCCAATATCATCTTCTCAAATAACTCATAAAAAACGAGGCACGCAGATCAGTCTACGTACCTCGTTAATGCGCTTGCAAAGCCTTAGGCTATATGCGTATTACTCAGGCTTGAATTCGTCTTTGCCCCTCAAAAGCTGTTCCTGGCTCGATGCCACTGTCGGGATCACCTTCTGCGGGGTCATAGACGTAACCGCAAACTTCGCAAATGTACTTCATAATCGTAAGTGTTTAGTTATTAATAATAGAAAATATTCTCTCAACAATCCGCTCGGGCGGAATGTTATTCAGACAGGCATAGTCACCGCGCTTGCAGGGCTTATTGCCGAAGATGCTGCAGGGGCGGCAGTCGAGATCCACTTGGATGGCGTTCTCCTGTGACTGGTGATAGCCGAGGAATCCTGCCATCGGGTGGGTGGCTCCCCAGATACTGACCACGGGGATGGCTGTCAGCGATGCCAGATGCATATTGGCGGAGTCCATCGAGAGCATCACGTCAAGATGGCTCATGATAATCAGTTCCTGATATAAGGTCTCACAGTGTTTGCCCACGTACAGACATTGCTGGTATTGGTCGCACCACTGCTTGAAATATTCTTCTTCCAGCTCTCCCTGTCCGAAGAGGAAGATGCGGGCATTGGGCTGTTTCTGGATGAGTTGTGCGATTACCTGCTCCATCAGTTGGGGCGGATAGATCTTCCCCTTATGTGCGGCAAACGGCGCAATGCCGATCCATTTCTGGAAACTGCTCTTCGGTCCGATGATTGCAGGCAGCATATTCAGATTGCCGCCTTCCGGTGGGAAGATGGAGTGGAACTGGCTGATATCGACCGGATAGCCCAGACGCGCAAAGACCTCTGCATAGTTCTCAAACGAGGAGGGCAACTGTTGCCTTTCCTTATTTTTATAAGAGGTGAGCTTCCGACGCAGACGACGGTGCTTGTCGATATGCTCCACACGGTATCTGCCCAAGTTGAAGCGCATACGGAGGTAGTCGGAACGGAGCACATTGTGCAGGTCGGCCACCTTCGTAAATTGCTTTGCCACCAGTCGGCGATAGAGCGCATTCAGTCCTCTCACCCCGTGATACTCGTGTTTTACGTCGGCTTCCATGAAGTTAACATTGGGAGCCAAATCATCGAAGAGCGGCCTAGCCGTACCGCGACTCAGAACCGTCACACGGATATCTGGGTACTGGTTTGCCAGTGCCCATACCACCGGAACGGCCATAGCCACATCACCGAGTGCTGAGAAGCGGATGACTAAGATGTGCTCTTTTCTCACTTCTTATAGAGTATCGGGTTGGTGCTCGGATCGTTATACATCTTCATCTGAAGATAGACCTTCATATATTTACGTCCCTCTTGGATATCTTCCAGTAACTGGTCGATGGCCAGGGCGAGATCCACCTGCTGCTCTTTCAGCACGGCGAGCTTGGCCTGACACTTCTGGATATGTGCCGGCTCTGCGTCCTTACGATCCACCTGCTCCTGCATATGATAGATCTTAAGGGCGAGGATGCTCAGGCGGTCAACGGCCCAGGCAGGACTCTCGGTATTGAGTCTTGCGTCAGGCTGTGGCTTCACGTTGCTGTAAAGCGTACGGAAGTAGGCATCGATCTCTTCCACCAGGTCGGTACGCTCCTGGTTACTGCTGTCAATCCTGCGTTTCAGTGACAAAGCCTCCACAGGGGCAATATGCGGATCGCGGATAATATCCTCGTAATGCCACTGCACGGTATCGATCCAGCACTTGAGATAAAGGCTGTGCTCGATGGTGTTTTTGGCATAGGGATTATGGATGGGCGTATTGACGTCATCTGTCAGATGGTAGTCACTGATCGCCCGGTTGAAAATCTGATTTGCTTGCTTGGTAAACGACATATTAATTGTTTTATTCCGCAAAACTACTGAAACTTTTTCAAATAACCAACTAATTCCACATATTTTCATCTAATTTTGCATTTTTGTTGTTGGTAACGCACACAAAAAGGGCTAAAACCTGCACAGTTTACCCCTATTTGTGCAGGTAAGCGCAAGATTTTCTTAAAAAAGTTTGCGTAAGTGAAAGAAAATGTGTTACTTTGCACCCGATTTCAGCAATATGCTGGAAAATTTCAAGATAGCAAAATCATTATTAACATTTTAAAGTATTACAATTATGTCAGAAATTGAAAGCAAAGTAAAGGCAATTATCGTTGATAAACTCGGTGTTGATGAGGCAGAAGTAAAGGCTGAGGCCAGCTTCACAAATGATCTGGGTGCAGATTCACTGGATACCGTAGAGCTGATCATGGAGTTCGAGAAGGAGTTTGGTATTTCTATTCCCGACGACAAGGCTGAGAAGATCGCTACTGTAGGTGACGCCATCGCATACATCGAGGAGAACGCAAAATAAATATAAGTAACGACATAAGGGTTGCTTCGTACTCGAAGCAACCCTTATGCTTTAATGTAAGTTTATGGAATTAAAAAGAGTAGTTGTAACAGGTCTTGGCGCAGTTACGCCAGTCGGCAACACTCCAAAAGAGACGTGGGAGAACCTGCTCAATGGAGTCAGTGGTGCCGCTCCTATTACACTTTTCGACGCAACTAATTTTAAGACTCAGTTTGCTTGTGAGGTGAAGAACCTCAACATTGCTGACTATCTGGATCGTAAGGAGGCCCGTAAGATGGACCGCTACACCCAGCTGGCTTTGGTTGCTGCCAAGCAAGCCGTTGAGGATTGTAATATGGATCTGGAGCAAGAGGACAAGAACCGTATCGGTGTTGTCTTTGGTGTGGGTATCGGTGGTATCAAAACCTTCGAAGATGAGGTAAGTTACTATGCCACACATAAGGAGGACGGCCCGAAGTTCAATCCTTTCTTCATCCCGAAGATGATTGCCGACATCGCAGCCGGACAGATCTCTATCATGTATGGTTTCCATGGCCCCAACTATATCACATCATCTGCTTGTGCTTCTTCATCGAATGCACTGGCTGATGCCTTCAACCTGATTCGTCTGGGTAAGGCCAACGTGATTGTGGCTGGTGGTGCAGAGGCTGCTATCTGCGAAGCAGGTGTGGGTGGTTTCAATGCCATGAAGGCTCTCTCTACCCGTAACGATGAGCCCGAGAAGGCCAGTCGTCCGTTCAGTGCCAGCCGTGATGGTTTCATCATGGGTGAGGGCGCAGGCTGTCTGATCCTTGAGGAGCTGGAGCATGCTAAGGCTCGTGGTGCGAAGATCTATGCAGAGATGGTTGGTGCCGGCATGAGTGCCGATGCCCATCATATCACTGCTTCTCATCCTGAGGGTCTCGGTGCCAAGCTCGTGATGCAGAGTGCACTCGAGGACGCAGGTATGAAGCCTGAGGAGATCGACTATATCAATGTGCATGGCACTTCTACCCATGTAGGAGATATCTCTGAGGCCAAGGCCATCAAGGAGGTATTCGGTGATGCAGCCTTCAAGCTCAACATCTCTTCTACGAAGTCGATGACCGGTCACCTGTTGGGTGCCGCTGGTGCTGTTGAGGCAATGGCTACCGTACTGGCCGTTCAGAATGATATCGTGCCTCCCACCATCAACCATGAGGCTGGTGACGAGGATCCTGAGATTGACTACAATCTGAATTTCACATTCAACAAGGCCCAGAAGCGTGAGGTACGTGCTGGTCTCAGCAATACCTTCGGTTTTGGTGGTCATAATGCTTGTGTGGTATTCCGTAAGTATGAGGCTTAATAATATCATTGACAGAATCAAGCTCCCTTTCCGCAAGGAGAAGGAGCTTTTTTCTGCCCTTTACGCTATCCTTGGGTTCTATCCCCACAACATCGAGTATTACAAGCAGGCGCTGATGCACAAGAGCATCCGCAAGCGCAACGACAAGGGCAAGCCGCTGAACAATGAGCGACTGGAGTTCTTGGGTGATGCCATACTCGATGCCGTGGTGGGCGATGTAGTTTTTCGCCAGTACGATGGTAAGCGCGAAGGGTTCCTGACCAACACGCGTTCCAAGTTGGTGTCGCGTGATACGCTGGGCAAGGTTGCCAGTGAGATGGGGTTGGGAGGGCTGCTGCTTTCTGCGGGTCACTCCACTTCCCACAACAGTTATGTCGAGGGTAATGCCTTCGAGGCACTCGTAGGCGCCATCTATCTGGATCGTGGCTATGATGCCTGCATGTGGTTCTGGGAACATCGGATACTGGGTAAGTATATCAACATCGACAAGGTGGCTTTCAAGGAGGTCAACTTCAAGTCGAAGTTGTTGGAGTGGTCTCAGAAGAATCGTGTACGTATGGAGTTCCAGATGCTGAAGCAGAAGAAAGACGACAGCGGTAATCCGATCTTCAGTTTTCAGGTATTGCTTGAGGGCGTGGCAGGTGAGCAGGGCACAGGTTATTCCAAGAAAGAGGCACAGCAGCAGGCTGCCAAGGAGACACTCCAGCGCCTGAAGCGGGAGCCCCAGTTTGTGGATGCTGTCTTTGCTGCCAAGACCAACCGTACGAAGATGGAGGAAGAGCCTGCCATGGCTGTGCCTGATACGGAACAGGAACAGGACTTCATCATCGAACAACCTCGGGAGCAGGTCGATGAACAAGGGCCTGATCGTCAACAGACAACAGATAGCGATGAGGACTTTGATCTCTCCGACATCTCTGCAAAACCCAGGGAGAAGACGCGTGAGGAAATCATCGCCGAAGCCGAAGCTGCAGCCTTCTCGGAGGAATAAAATATAAAAAAAACGTAAATTATTCCGCTGTTACGGGGGAATTGCGTATTTTTGCAGTCAAAATTGCGCAATCAATAATGAGTCTGACTCAGATTATAGGAAAAGTATTCGTACCTCGTCAGCGTGCTTTGGAGAAGCATCTGAATGGGGGAGAGGCATTGCAGCGGGCCGTGCTTGAACACTTGGTACATTCTGCCAAGGACACGGAATACGGGCGTAACCATGCCTTCAACGGTATCAAGGGCTATGATGATTTCATCGCTAATGTTCCTGTAAATACCTATGAGGAATTGAAGGGCGATATCGACCGTATGCGTCAGGGCGAGGCAGACATCCTCTGGCCTGGTCGGGTGAAGTGGTATGCCAAGTCATCGGGTACGACCAACGACAAGTCGAAATTCATCCCCGTCAGCAATGAGGGTCTGCAGAAGATCCACTATGCCGGAGGCCGTGACTCCGTAGCACTTTACCTGAGGAACAATCCCAAATCTCGTATGTTTGATGGCAAGGGCCTCATTCTCGGAGGCAGCCATGCGCCCAACTACAACCTGCCGGATTCACTGGTGGGTGATCTTTCGGCCATCCTCATCGAGAATATCAATCCCTTAGTGAATCTGGTGCGTGTGCCGAAAAAGCAGACCGCACTGCTCAGTGATTTTGAGATCAAGCGTGAGAAGATTGCCCGAGAGGCGATGACGAAGAATGTGACGAATATCTCTGGCGTACCCTCATGGATGCTCTCCGTACTGACCTGTATGATGGAACTGACGGGTAAGACGCATCTGGAGGAAGTGTGGCCTAATATCGAGGTGTTCTTCCACGGTGGTGTGGCCTTCACGCCTTACCGCAAACAGTATGAGCAGCTTATCACCTCGCCCAACATGCATTATATGGAAACCTATAATGCCAGTGAGGGTTTCTTCGGTATTCAGGATGATCCTGCCGATAAAGCGATGCTGCTGATGCTCGACTACGGGGTGTTCTATGAGTTTATCCCCATGGACGGAGGAGATCCTGTGCCACTCTGGGGTGTGGAGACGGGTAAGAACTATGCGATGGTCATCTCTACCTCGTGCGGTCTTTGGCGCTATGAGATCGGCGACACCGTGCAGTTCACCTCCACCAATCCCTATAAGTTTATTATTTCTGGTCGTACGAAGCATTTCATCAATGCCTTTGGCGAGGAGCTGATTGTGGATAATGCAGAGCAGGGACTGGCCTATGCCTGTGAGCAGACGGGAGCTGAGGTGTCTGAATATACAGCGGCGCCTGTCTTTATGGATGCCAACGCCAAGTGCCGTCACCAGTGGCTCATCGAGTTTGCCAAGCGTCCGCAGGATCTGCAGCTGTTTGCCGACCTGCTCGACAAGCGTCTGCAAGAGATTAACAGCGACTATGAGGCCAAGCGATATAAGAACATCACACTCCAGCCTCTGGAGATTGTGGAAGCCCGTCAGAACCTCTTCAATGACTGGCTGAAACAGCGTGGCAAACTGGGTGGACAGCATAAGGTGCCCCGTCTGAGCAATTCGCGTGACATCATCGAACAATTATTAAAACTGAATCAATGAGGAAGCTGCTCTATATCTTTTGTATGGCCTGCGTCGTTATTGGATGCGCACGTATGGGACATCCTGATGGCGGATGGTATGACGATGACCCACCCGTTGTCATCGGCAGTCATCCCGCGGACCAGTCAACGAATGTCTCTGCCAAGAAGATTACGATCTACTTCAATGAATATATCAAACTGGAGGATGCCACCAATAAGGTGATTGTCTCACCGCCGCAGTTGGAGGTGCCGGAGATCAAAGAGGCAGGCAAACGTATTGTGGTGGAACTGCAGGACTCGCTCAAGGCAAATACCACCTATACCATTGACTTCAGTGATGCCATCAGTGATAACAACGAGGGTAATCCGTTGGGGAACTATACCTATAGCTTCTCTACAGGCGACCAGATTGACACGATGGAAGTGTCGGGCTATGTGCTCGATGCCAGTAATCTGGAACCAGTGAAAGGCATTCTCGTAGGTCTCTACAGTGATCTGGCTGATTCTGCCTTTAAGACCAAGCCGATGCTCCGTGTGTCACGTACTGACAGCCGAGGCCGTTTTGTCATTAAGGGTGTTGCCCCTGGTACCTACCGCTCCTATGCGCTGAAGGATGCCGATGGTGACTTCCGTCTGAGTCAGAGGAGTGAGATGATCGGCTTTAACCATGAGACTTATACACCGTCGTCGAAGCCCGATGTACGGATAGATACGATCTGGCGTGACTCTCTGCATATCGATGCCCTGAAACAGACGCCTTATACGCATTTCCTGCCCGATGACATTACACTGTTGGCCTTTACGCCTGTCCAGACAGACCGTTTTCTGCTGAAGACGGAACGTAAGGATGCCGAGAAGATCAGTATGTTCTTTACTTATGGCCATCCTGATCTGCCTGTCATTAAAGGCCTGAACTTTGATGCTGACAGTGCCTTTGTCATCGAGACCAGGGAACAGCAGGACACCATCCATTACTGGTTGCGGCGCATGGAGGTGACCTATATGATGACGGATTCACTTGGTAACCTCGTCAGTCAGACCGATACCCTCGATGCATTGGCAAAAACACCTTATGCCAAGCGCCAGCGGGAGCTGACCAAGGAGATAGAGAAATGGCAGAAGGAACAGGACCGGAAAAAGAGACGCGAGGAGCAATATGATTCAGTTTTTCCTGCCAAGCCCTTGAAGCCGACCTTCAAGCTGCCTCAGCAGATGGATCCCGATACGAAAATAGAGATCGAGATGCCCACACCGTTGCAGTATGTGGATACGGCAGCGGTCCATCTCTATTCGATGATCGACTCTGCCTGGTATGAGGCACCTTTCACCTTCCGGCAGATACCCCATAAGCTCCGCTTCTATAGGATAGAGGGCAACTGGCGGCCTGATACGGAATACAGTCTGGAGATCGACTCCGCAGCCTTTGAGGATATCTACGGGCTTGTCTCACAGCCCTATAAACAAGGGCTCAAGGTCAAGAGCCTTGATGAATACAGTAAGCTGACCATTAAGGTGAGTGGCGTGGCTGACTCCCTGCCTCTGCGCGTCAGACTGCTTAATAAGAGTGACGGTGTCGTGAAGGAAGTGGTTGCTAAGAATGGGGTGGCCCTTTTTGAGCATGTTAATCCTGAGAAATACTTCCTCAGTGCCTTTGTCGATGTCAATGGCAATGGCCTCTGGGATACCGGCGAGTATGATGAGGACCGACAGGCGGAGCCCGTCTATTACTATCCCCGCGAGATAGAATGTAAGGAGAAATGGGATGTCACCCAGCAGTGGAACCTCACGGCTGTGCCTCGCTATCAGCAGAAGCCACAAGCCATCACCAAACAAAAGGCCGACGGTGAGAAGAAGTTGAAGAATCGTAATGCAGACCGAGCCCGCGAACTCGGCATCGAATATATTAAGAAAAATATTAATTAGGTTGAATAAGGAATGAGAATGAAGAAGATATTTGCAATCATCTGCCTGTGTTGTGGACTGTCAATGACTGCAGCAGCCCAGTGTGGTATTGAGAATACGGCTTTTAAGTCTGGTGAGTTACTTTCTTACGACCTGTATTTTAATTGGAAGTTCATCTGGATGAAGGTTGGCTCAGCCGAGATGGATACCCGACTCTCGAAGTTCGATGGTCAGGAAGCCTGGAAGTCTTATCTGATTACACGTGGCAATCCCAAACTCGACAAATATTTCATGATGCGTGACACATTGCTGTCCTATTGTGATAAGAATCTCGCACCGCTCTATTTCCGCAAGGGTGCCCGTGAAGGTAGCCGATACTATGTGGATGAGATATGGTACAGTTATCCGCGTGGTTACAGCAAACTGAAGAAGCATCGCATTGATGCCGACGGTGAACAGCATTGGAAGACCTCAGAATATAATGCCTGTATCTACGATATGATGTCGATCTTCCTCCGTGCCCGTAACTTTGATTGCTCTAAGTTTAAAAAGGGTGACATCATCCCCATGCCTATTAGTGATGCTCGTAGCCTGACAAATTCCTGGCTGGAGTTCCGTGGTAAGGAGAACTTCAAGATGAATGGTTCAAAAGAGAAGTTCCGCTGTCTTGTCTTCTCGTTCTATGAGCGTGACGGCAACAAGAGCCACGAACTGATCCGTTTCTATATCACCGACGATCAGAACCATATACCAGTACGCCTCGACATGTTCCTGAGTTTCGGATCAGCCAAGGCGTACCTGAGAGAGTATAAGGGGGTTCGCAGTGCGATGACCTCAAAGATCAATTAGTCTTTGCGTTCTCTGCGTCAAACTTAGCCAGTTTGTCCAGATAATACTGACGCAGGTCCTGCCAC
The DNA here is from genome assembly GCA_900319305.1 of uncultured Prevotella sp. Classification (GTDB taxonomy): domain Bacteria; phylum Bacteroidota; class Bacteroidia; order Bacteroidales; family Bacteroidaceae; genus Prevotella. Next base: position 3,771 of record ONNY01000055.1, on the reverse strand, counting down.
TTGTAGTAGGGCCAGTTGTCGGTTTGGGCAGGCATGTAGGTCTCCCGTTCATTTAACAGGGCCTTCACGAGGATGTCGCCCTGACCTTTTTGGGGCTTGTAGAATACCAATTGGATGTTACAACCCATCGGGAAGATGCGGTAGTTGCGCCAGTATTTGTCCAGTTCATCCAGGTTCTCCACGGCCATTCCGCAGTTGTCAAGTTCCAGCAGACAGGCCAGTGGCATCACGCAAACCTCATGGCCAAAGCGAAGGGTGGCCTGCGTCTGAGTAATGGTGTCGGCGGTCTCAATGATGTTCTTCAACAGGTTTCGCTGACTGAACGGCATCTTCTGACCAGAAACCATGGATGGACCATAGTCCAGATACCATCCGATATTTCGGATGCGCCACTGGTCGTAAATCTCTTCATCGGTGAAAAGCGACAACAGCTCGATGTCGGTATCGTGACTCTGCATATTGGCGGCCACATCAAACAAACGGCGCATGAAGTCACCAGCAGCCACATTATCACGTACCCATGCCTCGTCGTTGAAGAGTACCTTTATCAGTCGCTCCGGGTGTGTATATTTCTGTTTGTAGGCCTTCTCCTCCTGGTCGCCTGTGCCTTTGCCCATCTGTTTCACGATACCTTCCCAAGGCTGGTTCAGGTAATACTGAAGACTCTCACTGACATCATTATGGATCTGTGCCGTGGGGTTTGCGGCTGCCAATTCCTCACATTCAGCGATCATCGAGAGGATACAACGGAAGACTGTCGTGCTGCGTGCATCAATCTTCACGTCCTTGTGTTTGAAAATCTCAGGGAAGTTCTGAGCCATGCGTTTGCCGATACCGTGGTGCTGACGTTCACCGACGGTGGTCAGGTCGCCAAGTCGTTTGATGGTGGTGGGGAAGAAAGCCTCCAGCTTCTTCAACGTCTCTTCGCCTACAGGTGTCAATTTACCAGCCATGCGGGCATCTTTCAACGTGTTCATAGGTAGGGTGTATTCGCCTTCCCAAATCAGCCAACGGGAACCATGCCGTCCGTAATGACTCATGTAATAGGGTTCATAACCTTTAGGGGCAGGTGTCAGTGCCTTGGTGGTCAACTGACGGTCATAATCCAGATAATTACTTCCTGACAGATAACGGTTTGCAGTGATCTCGTCCTTGGCGGATGTCTCAAACACGGGTGCCTTTTGAGCCTGAAGCGTCATCGAATAGCCGACGACCATGAATAGTAATAAGTTTTTCTTCATATTCCTTGGTTTGGTTTGTTATTTTGGTTTCAGACTGCAAATATAAAGAAAAAAGCGTGTCCTTCCAAGTGAACGGACCATTTTTTATACAAAATATTTGTATAGTTCAAAATACTGCCGTACCTTTGCACCGCCAAAGGTATGCATAGTTGTTAGAAAACAATAATTAAGCTCATGATACAGTCAATGACAGGCTACGGCAAGGCTGTCGTAGCATTTAAGGAAAAGAAGATTAACGTAGAAGTCAAGTCGCTGAACTCAAAGCAACTTGATCTGAATACCCGTATTGCACCTCTCTATCGTGAAAAGGAGATGGAGATCCGTCAGATGGTTGCCGAGGCTGTCATCCGTGGTAAGGTGGATATGAGTGTATGGATAGAGAAGGATACGGCTGTGGATGCCACACCTATCAATGCCGCATTGGTAGAGAATTATTTCCAGCAGATGAAATCCATCTCTGACAAGACGGGTATCCCTATGCCTGAGGATTGTTTCTACACGCTTCTCCGGATGCCTGATGTGCTGACAAAGACAGAGACGGAGATTCTTGATGAAGAGGAGTGGCTTGTGGTTCGTGAGGCTGTGAAGGAAGCACTGAAAAATTTGGTAGATTTCCGTACCCAGGAGGGCGCAGCCTTGCAGAAGAAGTTTGCGGAGAAGATCGATAATATCGCCTGTCTGTTAGCAGAGATCGAACCTTTCGAGAAGAGTCGTGTAGAGAGGATCAAGGCACGTATCATCGACGGACTGCAGCAGATTCCTGGTGTGGAATACGACAAGAACCGTCTGGAACAGGAGCTGATCTATTATATTGAGAAACTTGATATCAGTGAAGAGAAACAGCGACTGGCCAACCACCTGAAGTATTTCCGTGATACGATGAACGAGCCTTCCGGACAGGGAAAGAAACTTGGATTCATCGCTCAGGAGATGGGTCGTGAGATCAACACTACCGGTTCGAAGTCGAATCAGGCCGAGATGCAGAACATCGTGGTAAAAATGAAGGATGAACTGGAACAGATTAAGGAACAAGTATTGAACGCACTGTAATATGAGAGGCAAACTAATCATATTCTCAGCTCCAAGCGGCACGGGAAAGTCAACGATTATCTCGTGGCTGATGAAGGAGCATAAGGAGTTGAATCTGGCATTTTCTATCTCCTGCACGTCAAGGGCACCAAGAGGAACCGAACAGAATGGGGTGGAGTATTTCTTCCTGACCCCGGAGGAGTTCCGTACACGAATCGAGGATGATGAGTTCCTGGAGTACGAGGAAGTCTATACCGACCGTTTTTACGGCACGTTGAAGTCTCAGGTGGAGAAGCAGCTGGCGGCAGGACAGAACGTGGTGTTCGACGTTGATGTAAAGGGTGGCGTGAATATCAAGAAGTTCTATGGTGATGAGGCGTTGAGCATCTTCATCCAGCCGCCTTCGGTCAATGAGTTGCGCCGCCGTCTGGAGGCTCGTGCTACCGATGCGCCAGATGTGATTGACCAGCGTATCGCAAGGGCAGAGTTTGAACTCACTTTTGCGGATAAGTTCGATAAGGTGGTCGTCAACGATATCCTGGAATATGCAGAGGCTGATGCCTTGTCAGCTATCCAGCAGTTCTTGACGAAAGACTAATCTTACATCAAGATGATTAAGACGGGTATCTTTGGCGGATCATTCAATCCCATCCACAATGGACATATCTCTTTAGCCAAGCAGTTGAAAGAGAAAGCAGGTCTTGATGAGGTATGGCTGATGGTATCGCCTCAGAACCCGATGAAGCAACAGGCAGATCTGCTCAGTGATGAGGTCCGTTTGCAGATGGTCCGTCTGGCTTTGGAGCATGAGACAGGCATTGTGGCCAGTGACTATGAGATGCATCTGCCCAAGCCGTCTTATACATGGAATACTCTTCAGGCTTTGAGCCGTGACTATCCCGACCGTCAGTTTGTGTTGATGATCGGGGGTGACAACTGGACCATCTTCGACAAGTGGTATCATGCTGATGATATTCTTCAGAACTATCAGTTGGTGGTTTATCCACGACGCGAGGCACAGACAAAGCAGAAGAAGGCTTTGCCTGCATCTGTCATGATGGTTGAGGCTGAGTTGCTTGACATCAGCAGCACGGAGGTTCGCCAACGTATCCGTGAGAGACGTAGCATCCAGAAACTGGTACCGTCATCGGTAGCAGCATTCATCAAGCAGGAAGGTTTATATGTTTAAGCGACTACATATCAGTAAATGGCTGGGAGGGCTGTTCGCGCCGATAGAGAAAAACGGGGCGTTCTTTGTCTTTATGTTCGTGCTGGGTTATCTCTGTACCCAACTCGAAATCATGCCCTATTATCTGCGCGACCGTGGGGCAAAGCCCTATGAGTTGTCAGTCTCTGAATTATTTCTGGATATCTATGTCGTCTGCGTCCTGCTGACATTGATTCCCCGAAAGATCCGTATCTTTGTCAAGGCTCTGCTCTATGTGCTTTTCTATGGTGTGGCCATTGTGGATATGTACTGCTATGAGCGCTTTGAATCAAC
>ONNY01000058.1 GCA_900319305.1 uncultured Prevotella sp. | reverse complement strand
GTTGTGTTGGTGCAAAAAAAATCCCCGCCAGTCGGCGAGGATTTCTTTTTGTTGTATATCCGCTTAGTTGAACAGATAACGGATCGTGAACTGGATGCGATAGGTCGAAGCCGCGCTCTCATAGTTCTGAGAAGTAGAAATGTGACGGGCACCATTCACGAGGTTATAAGTATATTCACCTACATTATCCTTATTTGTCTTATAAGTCAGCAGGGTGTTACCCGTGATCTGCTTGTACAGACCCCAATCCTTGCAGAGGAAGTTGAGCAGGTTCTCAATATCCAAACCGAGTTGCAGGGTGTGCTTGGTCTTACCCCACTTAATGCTCATATCGCGCAGGTACTTGAAGTCCAGCTGATGGTGCCAAGGCATCTTGGCGCCGCCACGCTCAGCATACTGACCAGTGCGGTTCTTCAGGTAGTCATCCTGCTGGATGAAGGTCCAGAAGTCATCACGCTGCATGTCAGCGGTATAGACCTCACCATTCACCTTACCATTATCTACGAAGTTCCAGCTGTTGAGCTCCTGACGAGAAGCAGGTACATAGATCAGATTTTCTGGACCAGTACCATCGCCAATAACATTATTACTGAAGATATAAGAGTAGCGGCTGTAAGAGTAAGAGCCCAGATAACCGTACTGATAACCATCATATAAGAGGCTAAACGTATTGGTTACGTTCTTGCTCTCCTTCAACTTATAGGTAGCAGAAATGAGCAGACGGTTAGGAGCCACGTAGGTAGCATAACCTGTCTCATTGTCGTTGACAGCATTTATGGAGTTACGGTAGTTTTTATAAGCTGAAGCCACCTGGTCACCGATACCCTCGGTATATGACTTGGCTGTCTGCAATGTATAAGAAGCATTCAGGTCAAGACCGAAGTCAAAAGCCTTGTGCAACTGGAAGCTCAAAGAAGCGTAGTGAGCCTTGGTACCAGCATTCTCAAGAACATATGCTTGATGCGCCTGCTTATCAGGAGCATTGCTCTTAGTAATATAGTTTGACATCTTATGACGGATATCACCATGACCGAAATCAATGGTAGAAGTACCATCCCAATATACATTGGCATTAGACACCACCACAGGATTCAGATCCCAGTTGTAGATACCCTCGAGGGTGAAGTCGATATCACCAGGCAATTTGGCATCGAATGCCAGAGAAGCCTTCCAGGTCTTCGGCATACGAAGATCCTCAGACAAGATAGTGGGAGAAGTAGGAATTGTTGGTGAGCTGGTAGCGTTGATCTGCTTCAACATATCCTCCTGACTCATAGTGAAGTTTGGCAGAGTCTGACCATTAGTCTGAGTAGCCCAATATGAGGTCTGACCCATACCAGAGTTACCAACGGCAGAAACCACGGAGGATGTACTTACGTGAACCATTGATATCCCAGTTGAAACCGATACGCGGAGAGAAGCTGAGACTTGCAGAGGGCACGTTGTCAGTACGGAAATGCTTGCCACCGAAGTCGAGCTTATAGTAATCTTCATTGTAGTTATCCGACAATGAAGGATAAGAAGGCACCTCGAAACGGAAACCTACAGACATACGGAAACGCTCACTCCAGCTGATATTGTCCTGAACATAGAAAGACCACTGATTGGTCTTCATCTCAGAAGTAAACATCGAGTGAGCGGCATTGTTACCATAGGTCATACCGAAGGTGCGGGGACCACGTCCGAAGACAGCAGCCCAGTTTCCGGCAGCTACCTCCTCAGGCATAGCCTCATAGGTGTAGTAACCAGCAGCAGCCTGTGCATAACCGTTAGCAGCGAAGTTGTGCTCGTACTGGATACCTGCGAACAGGTTGTGCTTGCCCAGAGTCACGTTCAACTCATCGGTGATCACAGTGGTCTTGGTCTGAGACAAGTTACCATAGGTAAAGATATCACCCATACTGGCCCATGTGGGGAAGTGACCCTGGCCATCGTTCATCAGAATTTCCAAAACGGGAGCAGCATCGTTGTACTCGGTAGAACGGGGCTGATCCTGGAAAGAATAAGTTCCACGCAGGGTATTATTGAACTTACCGAACTTAGAGTTCAACTCGGCAGCGAATGATGTAAACTTATACTCTGAGTAGTAGCGGCTGGAGAGCGAATTCATGCCATAGTCTGAAGTAATACCATAAGTATTCTGGCTACCACCATATATATCATTCGCTTTACTATCAGGAATGTTACGTGATGCAGAAGCTGCACTTGAACTCTTACGGTTAGACTTGGTGAAGCGGATGTTGAACTTGTGGTTGTCATTGATGTTCCAGTCCACACGAGCCAGAATACGGTAAGCAGGTGTCTTCACGTTATAACCCTGCCAAGGACCTGTGGTCAGACCATAAGTCTTCTGCATGTAGTTTGACAGACTCTCCAACTCTTCAAGTTGGGGACGACGGTCTGTGTTAGAATAAGGAGGAACTCCATCACCAGCACGGGCAACAGGACCAGCCTGCAGGTTATCTTCGTACTCACCGTTCACGAAGAAGAACAATTTATCCTTGATGATCGGACCGCCAAAGGTCAGACCATAGGTATCATTGTGACCATCATCCACTGCGAATACGGTGTTTCCCACACGGTTACCCTTCAGAGAAGTACTGGTGATGTAGGTATAAAGGCTACCCTTGAACTCGTTGGTACCACTCTTGGTGACAGCGTTGATACCACCACCGGTGAATCCGCTCTGACGAACGTCGTACGGGGTGATCGAGATGGTCATCTGATCCAGAGCGTCGAGTGAGATAGGTGTACCGCCACCAGGCAGCGGGCTTGAACCCAGACCGAAGGCGTTGTTGAAAGCAGCACCATCGACCGTGATACTTGACTGACGGTAGTTACCACCACCAATGGCCATACCACTGGCAGAGCTACTCTGCGGTGTCAGTTTCATGATATCAGTCATGCTACGACCAACAGTAGGAACAGCAGCCATCTGGTCGTTGTTCAGGTTTGTCACAGCACCAGAACGGTCTGAACGCATGGTGTTACGGGCTGATGCGACAACCTCCACCTCCTGAAGCATCTCACTGCCTTCAGTAAGTACTACATCAACTACAGTGTTCTGACCCAGAGACAATTGGATACCAGTGAATTTCTTCGTCTGATAGCCAATGTAAGATACCTCGACCTCGTAAGGGCCACCCGAACGCATACCGGTAATGGTGTAGCGTCCATTCATGTTGGTTACTGCACGATAGACAGATCCGGACGGAACATGCTTGGCAGAGACTGTAGCACCGATCACCTCCTCATTATTAGCGGTTACGATACCATTGATGCCAGATGTCGTCACCTGTGCTACAGCTGTCAACGAAAGTGTCAGCAGCGTAACAACCAGCATAAACAATCTTTTCTGCATAAAATTAGTAATGTTTTAATTAATTAATAATCGGCCATAGACCGAACGTTTGAAATTTCGGTGCAAATTTAATTAAATAAATCGATATAAATGTTTAATTTGCGTTATTTTTTCATTTTCCCTGCATTTTTTTGCTCAGCTTCTCAAGCAGAGGCATCGGGTTGACCGGTTTTCCGTTCTTCCTGACCTCAAAATGCAGGTGCTCGGTGGTGGCGCGCCCCGTCCGTCCCGTCAGGGCGATCTTCTGCCCGCATCTCACCTTCTCCCCTTCTTTCACGTAGTTCTTGGAGTTGTGGGAATAAAGGGTCTCCGTACCATCCTCATGTTTAATGATGATACACTTACCATAGCCATAGTAACTTTTCGACATCGTGACCACACCGTCATAGACAGCATAGATAGGATCATTCGGTTTGGTCTTCAGATCTACGCCCGTATGCCGATGGGAGCCCCTGTTGTTCTTATAGGGACTAATCACCTTGGCACCAGGCAACGGGTAACAACCGGCGTTAGTGCTATCCGCCAGATTCTGGGAATGGCTGCAGGATGCCAACAGGCAAAGCGATAAGACAACGAACAAGAAGCGGAATTGTTTCATATCTCTCTTTTTATTTAGATTCACGGATCATGATCGCCGTCAGGATCCGACCGGACTCAACACCCAGGCGACGGGCGGAGAAATAGTCGTCGCAGCGGTCATAGGTGCAGATGCCCGCCACCTCAATATTCTCGGGCTTCAGCCCCACGGCCTCAAGTTGCAGGCGACAGCACTGCCAGAGGTCGATGTGCCACTTCTCATAGCGACGGGCAATCTCTGCCATCGGATAACCGGCAGCGGCAAACTGGTCATAGACCTCGTCACCCACCTCGAAGTTCTCCAAGGAGATGCCCGGACCGATAACGGCTTTAAGCATCTCAGGACGGGTGTGATAGGCACGCTGCATGGAGGTGACTGCCACCCCGGCGATGTTCGCCACCGTACCGCGCCAACCACTGTGGACCACACTGGCGGCACGATGCTCGGGATCGTAGAGGATGATAGGGATGCAGTCGGCGGTAGAGACACCGATACAGACACCGGGGATATTCGTCATCAGGGCATCGATACCCTCCAGCACCTGACGGCGCACGTCCGCAGACAGTCGGAAGAAGGTACGTCCGATCTGGGCGATGCCCGTCGTATGTACCTGATGGGGCATGACCAAGCGGTCATCTTTGATTCTCAGTAGTTTACAAAGGGCTTTGCGGTTGGCGGCGATGGTATCGGGGTCATCACCGCAATAGAGGTTCACATTGAATTCGCCATGGGGACCCTCGCTATAACCGCCATGACGGGTAGAACTGAAGGCCGTGACGCCTTCGGCGATGTCGTAGTAAGTCAGCTCGGGCTTAAGACTCTTCGCTCTCATACTCGTAGTCGTCTAGATCATCTAGATTTTCCAGATCGTCTAGATCATCCAGTTCTACATATTCAATATCTTCGTCACCCTCGTCAGCCAGTTCCTGGGCGAAGCGCGACATATCCTTATCACGGTGTACGAGCGTATCTTCTGCCGTGATCGTCGCCAGTTTATTGCTCTCGGCATTGAGTTCTCGCCACAGCACGTCCTTCAGCTCCTCAAGCCCATAGCCTGTCACGGCGGAGATAAACACCACGGGCAGGTCGTCGGGCAATGTCTCACGGAGCATTTCCACCAGTTCCTCATCCAGCAGGTCACATTTCGTCACCGCCAACACGCGATGCTTGTCGAGCAATTCGGGATTAAACTGTGCCAACTCATTCAGCAGGATCTCATACTCCCGTTTGATATCATCCGTATCGCCCGGTACCATAAAGAGCAGCAACGAGTTGCGTTCGATATGGCGAAGGAATCGGAGGCCGAGGCCCTTGCCCTCAGAGGCGCCCTCGATGATACCCGGGATGTCGGCCATCACAAACGACTTATTGTCGCGGTAGCCCACAATACCCAGAGAAGGCTCCATCGTGGTAAAGGGATAGTTGGCAATCTTCGGACGGGCATTGGAGAGGGCCGACACCAGCGTGGACTTACCCGCATTGGGGAAACCCACCAAACCGACGTCAGCCAGGAGTTTCAACTCCAGGATGATCGTCATCTCCTGCATCGGCTCACCAGGCTGCGCATAACGCGGTGCCTGATTGGTGGCCGTACGAAACTGGAAGTTACCAAGTCCGCCCCGACCGCCTTTGAGTAACATCACCTCCTGTCCGTCGTAGGTGACATCACACACATACTTGCCGGTCTCAGCATTATAGACTACCGTGCCACAGGGGACGTCGATATAGACATCCTTACCGTCGGTGCCATGACACTTGTCCTTGCCGCCGTTGCCGCCATGCTCTGCAAAGATATGGCGCTCGTATTTCAGGTGCAACAGCGTCCAGTAGTTATGGTTACCACGCAGGATGATGCTACCACCCTTACCGCCGTCACCGCCGTCAGGACCGCCATTGGGATTATACTTCACATGGCGCAGGTGCATGGAGCCCTTGCCGCCCTTTCCCGAGCGGCAATAGATCTTCACGTAATCTACAAAGTTCGATTCCATAAATTCTTATTTGGCAACGGACTACAGGACTTAAGGACTATTTTGGCAGTCGTTCCAGTCCTGTTGTCCGTTGCTATTAAATACTATCAATCACAGCGCAGATGTCTGCGAAAATGCGATCCAATTCGCCTAAGCCGTTGATATGGTAGTGCAGACCTTCCTGCTTATACCACTCGATCAGCGGCTGGGTCTGACTGTGATAGACTACGAGACGCTTCTTGATAGTCTCCTCGTTATCATCGGCACGACCACTCTGCTGACCACGAAGAATCAAGCGCTTCATCAGTTCCTCCTCGGGCACATCAAGTTCGATCATCGCAGCCACCTTGTCGCCACGCTCGTCGAGCATCTTCTTCAGGGCCTCAGCCTGTGGGATCGTACGGGGGAAACCGTCGAAGATCACACCCTTATGGTCACCGAAGGAGTCATATACACTGGCAAGGATGCTGACCATCAGGTCGTCGGGGATCAACTGACCGTTGTCGATATAACCGGCTGCGGTCTTACCCAGTTCCGTGCCCTTCTTAATCTCACTACGAAGCACGTCACCCGTTGAGATATGGTTCAGTCCGTACTTCTCAATCATCTTGTCACTCTGCGTGCCCTTACCAGAGCCCGGAGCGCCGAAAATCACAATATTCTTCATATCGTTATCCTTTTACTTTTTTACCTTTTTACCCTTTTACTCTTCCACAATCGTATAGATATCTTTCAGCTCACGTCCCTGATGGTCGTAATCCAGACCGTAGCCCACGATGAAGTCATCAGGAATACGGAACGCCACATAGTCGATATCCAGTTCTTCCCGCAGCTTGTCGGGCTTGAAGAAGAGCGTACAGATATGAATGGAAGCAGGATTGCGCGTGCCTAACGACTCGATCATACGCTTCATCGTCTGACCGCTCTCCACGATATCCTCCACGATGATGACATGGCGACCCGACAGGTCCTCGTTGATTCCCAGCACCTCCTTGATCTTTCCTGTGGAAGTGGTGCCCTGATAGGATGCCAGTTTCACAAACGAGATCTCACAGGGGATGGTCATCTCGCGCATCAGATCTGCAGCAAAGATAAACGCTCCGTTGAGCACACCTAAGAACAGGGGCGTCTTACCCTCCATATCCTTGTTGATCTGCTGTGCCAGCGCCTTGATACGCGCCTTGATCTCCGCTTCGGTAATCGACGTTTTGAACGTCTTATCCTTAATTCTAATGATGCTCATACGCTGAAAAGATTAAAAATTTCTGCAAAATTACAAAAAATCTGCCAAACTCTGCTATTCATTAGCATATTTTTCGTATTTTTGCACCTATGAAGATATTTACGAGTGCTCAGATACATGAGCTGGACAAATATACCATTGAGCATGAGCCCATTAAATCCATCGATTTGATGGAACGGTCAGCCAAAGCCATCACTCAGGCCATCACCGACCAATGGGGCAGTGCGACGCCTATCGTCGTCTTTGCCGGTCCCGGCAATAACGGCGGTGATGCACTGGCCGTTGCCAGGATGCTCATCGACAGGAACTATGATGTGACAGCCTATCTCTTCAACATATCCGGCCATCTCTCGGAAGACTGTGCCGTCAACAAGAAGCGCCTGGAGGAGAAACGGGCGAAGGCACTGGTGGAGGTCATCCAGGAGTTTGACCCACCCTATCTGCAAGAGAACATGGTGGTGGTAGATGGTCTGTTCGGCTCCGGTCTGAACAAGCCCCTTGCCGGCGGTTTCGCATCGCTAGTGAAATACATCAACTCCAGTCCAGCCAAGATCGTTAGCATCGACCTGCCCTCAGGTCTGATGACGGAAGACAACTCCTACAACGTGCGGGCCAACATCATCAAGGCCGACCTCACCCTAACGCTCCAGCAGCAGAAGCTCGCCTTCTTCTTCCCCGAGAATCAGATCTTCATCGGAAAGCTCAAGGTACTTGATATCCGTCTGAGCCAGGAAGGCGCCGACAAGATTGCAGCAGACTATACCCTCTTAGAGGAAAAAGATATCCGTCAACGGCTGTTACCCCGTGACCCCTTTGCCCACAAAGGGAAGATGGGCAATGCCCTGATCATCGCCGGTAGCTACGGCATGGGCGGTGCTGCCGTGCTCGCCACGAAGGCCTGCCTACGTGCAGGTGCCGGTAAGGTGACAGCCCACACGCCCAGATGCAACTACCTCACCATGCAGATCAGTGTCCCCGAGGCGGTGATCCAGTTCGACCGTGAGGAGACAACCTTCTCCGAGGCGGTCGATACCGAGGACTTCGACGCCGTGGGCATCGGACCCGGATTAGGTACGAGCGAACAGACGGCCATTGCCATCATCGCCCAGTTGCGTCGGACCCAGTGTCCGTTGGTGGCCGATGCCGACGCCATCAATATCCTCGCCAACCACCGCGCATGGCTGCAGCAGTTGCCCAAAGGCATCATCATGACACCCCACCCCAAGGAGTTCGATCGTCTGGAAGTGCATTGCACCGACAGTTACGAACGGCTGTCAAAGGCCCGTGAGATGGCGAAACGCCTGCAGGCCTATATCCTGCTGAAGGGTCACTACACCACCCTCTGCCTGCCCGACGGTCATGTGTTCATCAACAGCACCGGCAATGCCGGCATGGCGACTGCCGGCAGTGGCGACGTACTGACTGGTATCATCACCGGTCTGCTGGCACGCGGCTACAAACAGGAAGATGCCTGTATCGTGGGTATGTACCTGCACGGACTGGCTGGCGATGCTGCGGCACGTGAACTGGGCGAAGAAAGTGTCATGGCTGGCGACCTCATCCAATATCTCCCCTACGCATTCAAGCGGTTGCATGAATGAACACCTCGCGAGCGTACCATATTAATATATAAGAGAGATTTACTCTATAAACTGGCCTGTCTTGTCGATCTTACGCCATTCGCGATTCTCATCCTGCACCTTGGCCTTACCATTCTGGAAAGAATAAGCATTCGTATAGTTGAAGGGGATCGCCACTAGTTCGCAAAGATACGAAGAATCCCCTTATTATCAAAATGTATTGATTATAAATTTCAGAAAAAAGCAGTTTTTCTTTGTTTTTATCTCGATTTTCACTACCTTTGCCAACAAAAATACAAAAAATATGAAGAAGTTGTTTCTGATCGCACTGTCCGTCATGTTCCTTGGGACAGTGGGTAATGCTAAGGGTAACGGTGCTGAGGGCGAGGCCAAAACACCCGACGGTGTCGAGGCTGTGGACTTAGGTCTGAGTGTGAAGTGGGCTAACATGAACGTGGGTGCCAAGAAGGATTCGGGCTTCGGGTCCTACTTCGCCTGGGGTGAGATTAAGCCGAAAGACTACTACTCCTGGGACACCTACGTCTGGAGCAAGGGTAACACCCAGTATCTGGTCAAGTATTCCGTGGCCGACAGAAAGATTCAATTGGTGCCTTCCGACGATGCTGCCCGTGCCAACTGGGGCGGTGACTGGCGCATGCCCACCGTGGAGGAGTATGAAGAGCTGCTCGATCCTGTCAAATGCAAATGGGAGTGGACCACGAAGGATGGTGTCAACGGCTATAAGATTACGGGTAAGAAGACGGGCAAATCCATCTTCATGCCGATCACAGGTTTCCGTTTCTACGAGGGTGTTCAGTTCCGTGCCATCAAGGGCATCTACTGGACTTCGACCGTCTATGGCGGCAATCCCGTCAAGGCCTGGTGCCTGGAATTCGACTTCCAGAAAACCGATCTCACTCCCGGCAACCTCTCCAGCAATCGGTTCAGTGGCCGTTGCATCCGTGCCGTCAAGTAGTACGAGGTATAACAACTAAAAATAATAATCCCCGAATCGTCTGATTCGGGGATTTATCATGTTCGTATCTTACGATTACTGAGCGAGCTTGACTTCGTCGACTCGCCTCACGCTCAGCAAAGCGATGCAAGCATCCCTTTGCGCTCGCTTACTCGGCGAGCTTACCGTCAGAACCAAGCACATTCACAATCTTGTGGATGTACATCTTCTTCATGTTCTCACGAGCGGGCTTCAAGTACTAGTCATAGCCAGACGAGAGTCAGAGTCGATGTTGATCTTGCAAACAGCGCTCTTAGAAGCCTCGCGGAGCTGCTCCTCGGGGATACCTACTGCGTCGGGTAGGTTACCACCATACTTGTTGATAGTGTCAACCTCGTCCTGAGGAACTGAAGAAGAACCGTGAAGAACGATGGGGAATCCAGGAAGCTTAGCCTCGATCTCGTGCAGAACGTCAGTACCGATAGAGATAGCCAGAGAATCGCAACCAGTACGGGTAGCGAAGTCGATTACTTCCTCAGGCTTTGTATAATGGCTTACCTCTGAGGCAACCTCATCCTCAACACCAGCCAGCACACCGAGCTCGCACTCAACAGTAACATCATACTTGTGAGCATATTCTACAACCTGACGGGAAATCTTGATGTTCTCCTCGTAAGGCAGTGAAGAACCATCATACATCACGCTTGAGAAGCCCATGTCGATACAATCCTTACAGAGCTCGAAGCTGTCACCGTGGTCGAGGTGCAGCACGATCTCAGGATGAGCGCAGCCCAACTCCTTAGCGTAAGCTACAGCACCCTCTGCCATGTAGCGGAGAATAGTAGCGTTAGCATAGTTACGAGCACCCTTAGAAACCTGCATGATAACAGGAGACTTTGCTGCTCCATTGTATTAAAGTTGAAAGCGGGAATAGCATAGCCACCGGCTACTGCTCTCTTGAACATCTCGCGTGTATTAACGAGACCTAAATCCTTGTAATTTACCATATTTGTTTTATTTAAAAAATGAGTAATTCAGACCTAACAGAGTGCAAAGTTAATAAAAAAACTAAAAAGGCAAAAGCGTAAAAGGAAAAAAATGAGAGCGACCCGCATTATTTTATATTTTTTTAGATTTCCTAAGCCAAGGTATGCTGATCCAGGAAATCCCAAACTTCCTCTTTATAGTGCTCTGAGATGGGGATATAGGCATCACCGAACACGATGCGGAAGCGGTCGATCAGCTGCGTCTCCGGCATGTGGACGATATAAGAGCGGTGTGTGCGCAGGAACTCTGGTCTGGGGAGGAAACTCTCGAGTTTCTTCAGCGACATCATCGTCGCTACCTTCTCGCCGCTCTTCATCACAAAGTACACGTAGTCTTTCTCACCTTCGATATAGAGGATGTCGTCCAGACAGATACGCTGCAGTTTGTAGTCGTTCTTCACGAGCATGAAACGGTCGCGCTTATAGGCATTCTGCTTCATACTGATAGACAACCACTCCAGGGCCTTGTCGGTGGATTTCAGAAAGTCCTCATACGAGATGGGCTTCAACAGATAGTCAATGGCATTCGCCTTATACCCCTCAATGGCATATTGAGGGAAGGCAGTCGTAAAGATCACCTTGGTCGTCTTAGGCAGGATCTTCGCAAACTCCAAGCCGCTCAGTTCCGGCATCTGGATATCCAGGAAAATCAGCTGCACCGGATCGTCACGCAGATCCTTCATGGCCAGGATGGCACTGTTGTAGACGCCTTTCAGTTCCAGATAAGGCGTCTTTTTGGCATAACTCTCCAGCAGACCTGCTGCCAGAGGTTCATCGTCGATAATTGCACAAGTAATTGTCATAGAGTAATGGTTATTTGTGAGGTATAAGTTTTGTTGTCTTCGCTAACCCCTTTCTGCCATTCATAACGGGCGGGATAAGCCAGGTCGAGGCGCCGTTGCACCTGATTCAGTCCGATGCCATGACCACTGCGATCCTGCTCGTTCTTCGGGTGATAGGAGTTCTCGATGGTCACACAGAGTCGGGCGCCATCTTCCTGCATGGTGATATGAACAAAGCTGGGCTCCGTGGGACTGATGCCATGTTTGAAGGCATTCTCCACCAGTGAGATAAACAGCAGCGGCGCCACCTTCAGATAAGGGTCTTTCACGTGCTTGTCGAAGGTCACCTCGACATTCTGCGACAGACGGATCTTCATCAGACTGACATAGTTCTCCAGGAACTGGATCTCATCCTGTAACGCCACATACGGCTCCTGATTGTCATAGAGCATGTGACGCAGCAGTTTCGAGAGCTGTTGGATCGCTTCCTGCGCCTTGGTCTGGTCGATTGCCGTCAGCGCATAGATATTGTTCAGGGTGTTCAGGAGGAAATGGGGATTGATCTGCGAACGCAGGTTCTTCAGTTCCGCCTCCGTCTTGGCAGCCTCAGACTCTCTCAGTTTTTGTTCGGCGGTTACCCATTTGCGTGCCAAGGCCAGTGCGGTGGAGCCACCAGCGAAAATACAAAAGTCCAAACAATTACGCAGGATGTTGGTAACGTCGCTAATCGTATCTTTGAAACGCGGGTGTATGCCGAATAAATCATTAGCAAATTCGATCCAATAGTGTAGTGAGATACCAAATACGGTAATCATCACCACATTGATGAGCAGGTCGTAGCGATGCTTGCCTGCCACGAAGAACTTCGGGGCCAGATACAGATAGTTCAGATAGAATACCACCATCAGCATGGCTGGCTGCATACAGTACATCAGATACTGCATGAACTTGATTCCTGTGCCTCTCCAGAATGTAAGAGGCGACAGGAAGAGAAATGCCCAAAGGGCCACATGGCACAAGCCTGCTAAATGTTTATTCATACCTACTTAGTTATTCATGTCGGATAGCTTCTATCGGATCCATGTTAGCAGCCTTCTGGGCAGGGATATAGCCGAAGAGCACACCGATGAACACACATACCAGGAACGACACGTAGATACTCCAGGCAGGCACACTCGACGGCATGCCGAACGTACTCAGGAACGTGCTGGCACCGACGCCCACGAGCACACCTATCAGTCCGCCTGTAAAGGATATCAGCACCGACTCAATCAGGAACTGCAGGGAGATGACCGGTCCCGTGGCACCGACTGCCATACGGAGACCGATCTCCGAGAAGGCAGCGGCCACTACCAGAATAATAGTCACAGTGTCCATTGTGCTCGACATGGTCTCCATCATCTCCGCCTGTGAACGGATGGTGAAGTCGTCGTCGGCATCGTCCTTCAACTTATGGTTGTCACGCAGGATCTGTGTCAGTTCCTCGATGGCAGCATCCGACAGTTCCTCAGTGACGGCAGAGCAGACGATACTGGAGAAATAGGTCTGGGCAGCAATACGCTTCATCACGGTGGTATAAGGTGCAATGATCACATTGTCCTGATCCATACCCCAGGAGTTGTAACCCTTAGACTTCAGCACACCGACGATACGCATGGGGATGCTCTTGAAACGGATGGTCTTGCCGATGGGATCGACGTTCTCGCCAAACAGTTCCTTGACGATGGTGGTTCCCACCACCACAACCTTCGCAGCCTTCTTGATATCCTCCTCCGTGAAGCACTCGCCTTCCTCGACAGCCCACTGTTTGATGTCGAGGTAATCGACACTCTCACCATACATCGTGGAGTTGGTATTGTTGTTACCGTAGATCGCCTGACCGCTAGCAGTCACCTCGGGCGACACCTTCGTCACGAATTTCTTCTCACGGACAATACGCTCGTAGTCGGCCATCTTCAGCGTCTGCATACTCGACGGGTCCTGACGTACTCCACCACGCATATCGGCACCCGGACGAATGGTCAACAGGTTCGTACCCATGGTGGAGAGTTCCGCACGGATGCTCTCTTTCGAGCCCTGGCCGATGCTCATCATGATGATCACCGCTGCCACACCGATGATGATACCCAGCATCGAGAGAAACGAGCGCATCTTATTGTTGGCTACGGCCCGCAGGCTCACTTTAAAAAGATTTAATATATTCATATTTTAATCATCTTGTGGAATCGGCAGTGCGGCGAGGGCCTCAGCCGCCGACTTGATATTCGTATTAACAGTATCCTCCCTGATCTTTCCATCGCGCAGATTAATGTTTCTGCTCGAATACTCGGCAATCTCAGGGTTATGGGTCACGAAGATAATCGTATGTCCCTGCTTATAGAGTTCCTGGAACAGCACCAGCATCTCGAACGAGGTACGGGTGTCAAGGTTACCGGTGGCCTCGTCGGCCAACAGCACGGCAGGATCGTTCACCAGTGCACGGGCGATAGCGACACGCTGCATTTGACCACCAGACATCTGATTCGACTTGTGGTACATACGGTCACCCAGTCCTACAGCCTGTAAGGCCTTGACAGCTTTCTCATGACGCTCAGCAGCAGAAATCTCGGAGTTGTACATCAACGGCAACTCCACATTCTCCAAAGCTGTCGTCTTCGGCAACAGGTTATAACTTTGGAACACGAAGCCGATCTTACGGTTGCGCAGTTTGGCACGCTTGGTCTTCGACATCGTACGCACGCTAATACCATCGAGAAGATACTCGCCCGAAGTAGGGGTATCGAGACAGCCCAACTGGTTCAGCAGCGTGGACTTGCCGGAGCCCGAAGTACCCTGAATGGTCACGAACTCACCCTCGTAGATCTTAAACGAGACGCCTCGCAGGGCCTTCACCGTTTCAGAGCCTACCTGGAAGTAGCGCTTCACGTTCTGGAGTTCGATGACGACTTTTCTTTCTTCTTCCATATTATCTCTTAGGCTGATTGCCGTTCTTGTTGTTATTGTTGTTTCTTGGACGCGGCATGAAGGGGTTGCCAGCCTGTTGACTCTGTTCAGGCATACCACCGCTGATCTTGAAGTCGGTCAGGATCTCCGTTCCCTCAGGGATACCGCTGACGATTTCGGTCACTACACCGTTGGAGGTTCCGATCTCTACCTTATGTGCCTTGAAGGTGTTATCCTCGAGTGTCCACAACTTATGGTCGCCCTCACAGTCGCTGATGGTCTGTCCCTTCTCCAGGAGGGCCTCAGTAGGAATGAAGCGCAACGCCTTGGAAGGTACTGACATCACATCGTTCTTCTCCATGGTGTAGATGGTGACGTTGGCCGTCAGACCGGGCTTCAGTTTCAGATCCTTGTTCGGTGCAGAGATCACCACCTCGTAGGTCACCACGTTACTCTCGGTGGTAGCCTGCTGACGCACCTGTGTGACCTGACCCTCGAAATGATCATCGGGGAAGGCATCGACGGTGAAACTCACGCGCTGACCCTCTTTCACGCCACCGATGTCAGCCTCGTCGATATCGGCAATCACGCGCATGTCGGTCAGATCCTGAGCGATGCTGAACAACTCCGGGGTGTTGAACGAGGCAGCCACCGTCTGACCTTCCTCCACCGACTTCGACAGTACCACACCGTCGATCGGTGAGGTGATGGTGGCATAGCCGAGGTTCGTCTGTGCCTTGTTCACGCTCTCACGCTTGGTGCTGACATCCTCCCTCGCCTTTCTGTAAGACAGTAGAGCACTCTCATACTCGTCGGCGCTAACCAGTCCCTTGTCATACAAGGTCTTATACCTATTATAATTTGCCTTCTCGTAGGCCATGCTGCTCTCCGAACTTGCCAGGTTGGCCTTGGCGGTGTTGAGTTCACTGATCAGGTTCGTACGGTCGAGTTCTGCAATCACCTGACCTTTCTTCACCACACTGTTATAATCGACATAGAGTTTCGACACGATACCAGACACCTGGGTACCGACGGTCACCGAGGTCACCGGCTCGATCGTACCCGTCGCCGTGATTGAGGTATGGATATCAGACTTCTCTACCTTGGCCGTCTCAAACGACACCTTCTCTTCTTTCTTTCCTCCTCTCAAGAAGGACCATGCAATGAGGATGACAACCACCGCTGCGATGGCATACCACACTTTCTTGTTAATCTTCTTCATATCGCTTTACTTTTTTATATTCAATCCTTAATTCATCTCACCATTCTCATAGAACTTCAGCATCTGCTGGTAGTACAATGTCATGTACTTCGACTGCAACAGGTTCTGCTGGGCTTCGAGGAGTTTGTCCTTACCAGACATCAACTCTACGATATTCTTCAGCCCCAAGCGGAACTGCTCCGACAGCAGGTCATAACTCTGCTGGGCACTCTCCACACTGCTGGAGGCAGCCTTGTACTTCTCCTGGTTGGTCCAGGCGTTCAGCCAATACGACTGAATGTCACTATAGAGGTCCTTCTGCATATCCTGCAGATCCAGACGGGCCTGCAATTGTTGGATCTTCGCCTTGTTCACCGACGTCTTCGTCGAACGTCCGTCATAGATGGGCATCGTCACACCCAAGCCCAGCGACGTGTTCACATTGCTCTTGAACTGCGAGCCCCATCCCGTGCCACTCAGTGAGTTGGTGGAGGTTGTCACACCACCTGTGAGATTGACGGTGGGCATCCATCCTGCCTTGGCGATGGAGAGGTTCACGTCGCTGCGGTTGATGGCGAGTTGGTAACGGTTGATCTCGGGACGGTTGACCAGTGCCATCTCATACACCGTCTGCATGGCGGGAATTTCTGCCAGGATCTGGTCGTCGCCGATCTTCGGGATTGCCACCTGGAAACGCTCCTCGTCGGTGATCTCCAACAACTGCTTCAGCTGGAGCTCATAGTTCATCAACTGACTCTTCGCCTCAACAATACTATACTCATCGTTGGCACGCTGGGCAGACAACTGGGCGAGATCGGCCTTCGACATCTTACCGACTTCCAGCATCTCACGTCCGCGATCCTCATTCTTCTTACTCGTCTCCAGCATCTGCTCGTTGACCGTCACATTCTCTGCCATGTAGAGTATCTGTGCATAAAGTTGTGCGATCCGTTCCTGGATGCTGTTGGCGGTCTCCTGTGCCGAGAGTTCTGCCTCCTCCTCGGCGAGACGGTCGCGCTTGATGTTGTTGAAATTGCGGTTACCGTTCCACACGGTCCACTGTCCATTCACCGAATACGAGCCATTATAGGAAGTCTTATCCACCTTCGTGTTCACCGTACCGTTGCTGACATAGGCCATCCCCGTATCCTTCCAGGGCTGGTAACCCAGATTCTGGTTCGTCGAAGCAGTCACCGTGGGCAACAGCGCCGCCTTCGATCCTTTCAGGGTCTCGGTAGCAGTACTCTTCTGCAGTTTCGACTTCTGGAGGGTAATGTTGTTTTCCATTGCATAGTCAATACATTCCTGCAATGTCCAGAGTTTCTGTGCGGATGCCGACACCATCAGCATCATCACACCTATTAATAATAATACTTTCTTCATGACCTATCTATTATCTATCTATCAAATGTTCGTTTTCGTCGGCAAAGGTACGAAGTTTGTCGATATTCTCCAAGCGTTATCGATACAAAGTGTCAGTTAGTAGATTTTATCCCCCAATTCCTCGGTAAAATTCCCATGTTTTAATTTTCTTTAAGGATTCTCGGTCCCCTACCCCGAAACGGCACGATCGGAATTCGTCGAAAAAAAGCCAGGAACTCGTCGAAAGTTTCTTGGAACGAGCAGTATTACGCCGTAACTTTGCATCAGTTTTTAAACATAGTGACAAAAGAACATACATAAAATAATAAGGATATGAAACAGTTTAGAGCATTATTTGTAGCAGCATTGATGAGTATTTCATCAGTCACCATGGCCCAGACCACCGTAAAAGGTCTGTTGATGGATGAGACCTTAGGCGAGAGTGAGCCTTTCGCCACCGTCCGTGTGTTTAAGGCAGGTAAGACCGAGAAGCCCGTCGCCATGTTCCTCACCGACGAGAACGGACAGTTCTCACAGGAGGTAAAGGGCAAGGGACGGTTCGACATCGTGTTCAGCAGCGTCGGCAAAGAAGACCTGAAGAAGACTATCGAACTGGAAGGCAAAGGCGTCCTAAATCTCGACACCTTATATATTAAGGAGAGCGCCACCATGCTGAAAGGTGTGGAGATCGTGGCCCAGAAGCCGTTGGTGAAGATGGATGTGGACAAGATGAGTTATAACGTAGCAGAAGATGAGGACGCCAAAGCATACACGGTCCTCGATATGCTCCGTAAGGTGCCGATGGTGACCGTTGACGGACAGGACAACATCACCGTGAACGGCTCGTCATCGTTCAAGGTCTATGTAGATGGTCTTCCCAACGTGATGTTCTCATCAAACCCCTCGATGGTGTTTAAGAGCATGCCCGCTACGGCTGTTAAGAGCATTGAGGTGGTGACGAACCCTGGTGCAAAGTATGATGCCGAGGGTGCTGCCGGTATCCTGAACATTGTGATGAACAAACAGAACCCACAGGCCGCCCAGAGTATGAACGGCTACAACGGTACCGTACGTGCCTCGGTAGGCAACAAGCAGTTGGGCGGTAGCGTGTTCATCAACGGTCAGCAGGGCAAGTTCTCCTACAGTGCCAATGTGATGACTTCGTACAACAAGCCCGGCAACACTACCACAGAGACAGAACAGGTACAGGAGAACGGTGCCACGCAGTTACTGACCTCCGAGAACGACCTGAAGACGCCGTTCACGATGGGAAACCTGACACTGGGTTATCAGATCGACTCCATGAGTGTGCTGAACCTGACGGCTCAGGTGAACAGCATGAATATCAAGACCACGGGAACCTCACTGACCACGCTGAGCGGCTACGGCAACGATTTCAGCTATGGGAGCACGACCGAAATGAAGAACAAGCGCACCTCCTTCAGCGGCAGCCTCGACTACCAGCGTTTCTTCAATCAGGACCACACGAAGTCACTGGCACTGACCTATCAGTTGAACTACAGTCCCGCCAAGACGGAGATGACCAACAACTTCAATGTCGTCTCCGACTATATCGACCTGACAGACCGCTACTCTGACAGCAAGAACAATACGACGAGTCATACCTTCCAAGTGGACTACACCACCCCCATCGGCAAAGGCCAGACCCTCAGTCTGGGTGGTAAACTGCAGCTGCACGACGCCACCGCTGATTCGAAGTACTATCTGAAGGGTGTCTATGATCCCACCAGCAGTTCGGACTACGAGTATAAGAACTCTATCCTTGCCGGCTACGGGGAGTATGCGGGTAACTTCAACAAACTGGGTGTGAAGGCCGGTCTGCGTTACGAATACACCTGGCAGGATGTGGAATACCACTTAGGCAACGGCGAGGACTTCAAGAAGACCTACGGTACCCTCGTGCCGACAGCCAGTCTGCAATATACGCTCTCACAGGGCAGTAACTTGGGACTCACTTATAACATGCGTATCTCACGCCCGGGTATCACCTATCTGAACCCCTACGTTGACAAGACCAACCCTATCGCCCTGACTTACGGTAATCCGGAACTCGACGTTGAGAAGAGTCATAACTTCTCACTCGTCTATAACCTCTTCAATCCGAAACTGATGGTGAACCTGAACCTACACCACAACTTCATGGATAATGCCATCGCACAGTACAGTTTCTACGACAGCAACAACCTGTTGAATACCACCTATGGCAATGTGGTGAAGAGTCATCAGACCGGTCTGAGCGGCTATGTGAACTATCTGGCAACCAAGAACACCCGCCTCTTCTTCAATGGCGGTCTGAACTACACCGATATGCGCAGTGATGTCCTCGCCCAGAGCAACAGCGGTTGGACAGCCAACGCGATGATCGGTCTGCAGCAGACACTGCCTTGGGACCTGAAACTCAGCGCCTTTGCCATCACCTCGACAAAAAGTTATTCCCTGCAGGGCTGGAACGGCGGCTTCAACCTGTTGACGGGCAGTCTGTCAAAGTCACTGCTGAAGGACAAACTCACACTGAGTGTATCAGGTGTCGTGGGGCTGAACAAAGGTGGAAAGCTGAACATCGAGAGTCGTAGCAGCGGCAAGGACTTCACTTCGCACACCAATGTCAAGGTGCCCATCTACGGTGTGACCTTCACCGTAAGTTACACCTTCGGCAACTCGAAGATCCGTGCCAAGCAACACACCAACCGTGTACAGGACGACTTCATCGAGCAGCAGTCTCAGGGTGAGGTGATCAACAGTGTTGGCAATGTTCAGTAAAAATATGCGGAATATATTTGGTACTTTACTGGTTAATTCGTAATTTTGCAGTCGTATGAAAGAATTTTGGAATGATCTTTATGAGGCTATGGGAGGAAATCACCTCACGTCGTGGCTGGTGAATGTCGTCGTGTGGGCCATCATCATACTGGCACTACCCATAGCAACGTGGCTCAGTACACAGGATTATGAGGCTGCCAAGAC
>ONNY01000074.1 GCA_900319305.1 uncultured Prevotella sp. | reverse complement strand
CTGAAGGTCATACACACCACGGCCAGTGCCTTGAAGACCCTCTCCCTCTTTCGAACCACCTATATAATTATATAAGGTGGCAACGGTATTCAGGTAGAGTTGGGTGGCAGAGGTGTAAGCCTTTTCCTCAGGAACCTGATCCTGGGGATTCTCATCAAGCGAACAGCTCACCAATGACAGTGAAAGGAGAACAGAGAGAAGTGAGATACAGGGAAAGGATGATATCTTGGTGCTCATAACTCTAATCGTTTTAATTAAAACTTGATACTGATACCCATCGTGTAGGAACGATAGACGGGCAACACATTCTTATCATCGATACCCAGCGTCCCATTAATGAGACTGGAGTTGATCATCGGTGTCAGTCCGCTATAGCCGGTGATGGTGGCGAGATTGTTCACTGACAGTGAAACACGCAGTCCTTGTACATATTTGGAACGCAAGGGAACATTCCAGCCCAAGGTCACGTAGTCGATGTTGACGTAATCGCCATTCTCCAGATAATAGTCACTGATGATCTGACTGACAAGGTTCTTTTCCGGCGCGCCTTTCATCATATTGTAGTTCGGCATGGAAAGCAGGTTCGAATAGGTCAGAGCCGTACCATTGTAGATCTTATGTCCGAAAGCTCCGTTGAACTGCATGGTCACGTCGAAGTGCTTGTATCTGAAAGCGACATTTGAACCCATCATAGCCTTGGGCATGGCCTGTCCGCAGTTGTAACTCTCATCTGTCACATCGTAATATTTAGTGCCGTCCTCCAGAGTGATGAGACCCTTGAAGTGAGGAAGCATGAATATGCCAATCTGTTCACCTACAATCTGCTTCACAATACCGCTGGGGCCGTGAAAACCTGCTCCCCAGAGTGAAGAGATGGTGCTGGATTGAGGCGCTGTGAGATATTGACCGTTATAATAGCCATTCAGTGAGAGCAACTTGTTCCTCTCAAACGTCCAGTTCATGTTCACTGTCAGTTCCACGTCTTTGGTGAGGAGTGGGGTAATGCCGAAGCCGATTTCCAGTCCACTGTTCTGCATGGATCCAAGATTGGCCAGCAACTTCTCGTAGGGGTAGGGTGGTACTGGCACGGAATAGAGGTAGAGCATATCGGTGGTCTTCGACTTATAAAAGTCAACTGTCATAGCGATACGGTTATCCCATAGCGAGACATCGAGTCCGACGTTGAATGTCTTTTTGACCTCCCATTTCAAATCGGGGTTGGCATTACGGATGACACCCAGTGTGGTGGCGATAGAGCTGTTGTAAGGGACGATGCCGTTAGGTTGGACTAACTCCATGGAGTTGTAGGCATCGATGCCGGCCTGACTTCCTGAGAGTCCGTAGCCAATACGCAACTTGGCGTTGCTGATGGCCTTGACAGACTGCATCCAAGGCTCCTTGCTGATCACCCAGGCACCACTGAGCGAAGGGAAGAAACCCCACCGGTGATTCTTACCAAACTTTGATGAGGCATCGCCTCGGGCATTGGCTGTCAGTGTGTAGCGGTCGTAGAGCGTATATTGTGCACGCAGGAGGAAGGACTCCATGTGTGAGTCCCTGTAATAGGAGTCGGTCCCATCCCAGGGACGGTTTGCGCCTGCAGAGAGCTTGTCAAAGCCGAAGTCGTCTGTTGTGAAACCGGTGATTGTCGTAAAGAAGCCCGATGATTTCTGTTTCTCGGCTTCTGCCAGAGCCATCACGTTCAGCTCCGACTTCGTGGTCTTTAAGATATAGGTGAGTGACGCATTGCCACGTATGGTCTCTTTCTTCTCATGCTTACGGTAAGCCTCTCCCCGGTTCCACACACTGGTGGGATAGTAGTGGGAGTTGCCGATGGAGTTGTAGGAATAGGATCCAAAAGCACGGAGGGTCAGATTCTTGGAGAGTGCCACCTTCACTTTCATGTGAATGTTAAAATGGCCGTTGTCCTCGTCTTGCTTCATCTCCAGCAATGCCAATGGATTGCTGATCCAGAGTGCTTCAGGTACCTGGTCGTATTTGCCCTCGGCATTCCTCGTGTCAGGGAAGGTGGGGTTGAAGGTAGCGGCAGAGTAGAGGAGCTTCTGCTGGAAGGGTATGTAACTGTACTTCTGCAGTGATCCTACCATGCCCAGTTCGACAGTCAGCCGGTTGTCAAAGGCCAGCTGCATGATGTCGAGCTTGGCGATATAGTTCTGGTTCCCCTTGCTCTGAATCACCGTGTTGTGTTCCATCATACCT
This sequence comes from uncultured Prevotella sp., assembly GCA_900319305.1. Taxonomy (GTDB): domain Bacteria; phylum Bacteroidota; class Bacteroidia; order Bacteroidales; family Bacteroidaceae; genus Prevotella. The sequence goes on along the minus strand of ONNY01000074.1, from coordinate 14,303 downwards.
ACTGATGCACGGTAATTGGCGGTCTCAGTACCACCACCAAAGGCAATGTGGTGGTTCTGTACAAAGCCAGTCCGTTCAATGGCTTTATTGAAATTTGTGTTGTATCCCATGTCGGTGTAGCTGAGACCCAGTCTGTTGGCTGTCTGTCTGAACTCGTCGGCATCAAGCATCTCCATACGCTTATAGACCGATTCAAAGCCGATATTGCCATCGTAGGAGATATGGAACTTCTGGTTCTTTCCCCTCTTTGTCGCCACCTCGATGACACCGGCAGCACCACGCGAACCATACTGGGCCGTTTCTGAAGCGTCTTTCAGAATCGTGAAGCTCTCAATGTCGGCGGGATAGATGGTGGAGAGGATAGCCAGGTCGGCTGTCACCCCATCGATGATCACTAACGGGTCGTTCTTGCCGGTCAGTGAGGTGGTACCACGCACTCTGACAGCAGAGACCATCACATCCTGGTTTCCGCTGGATGCGACCTTCACACCAGCGGCCCGTCCGTCCAGGTAGTCAAGTGAGGATGTGATCAGACCTTTGTTCATACGTGCCTCTGTCAGCTGGTCGATGGCACCGGCTACTGTATTCCTGCTGCCTTTGGAGTAACCGATCCTCACCGTGGTGGAGTCATTGATGCTGGTTTGGGCTTTCACGGCCGGTATGGCCATGAGGGTCATCAGGATAAACAAAGTTATAGTTTTCATATGTGGTCAGTTTTAATAACTGTTTGCAAAGATACGAAATAATCCTTAATTAATCATCCATATTTCATAATAATTTTGTAAATTTGCAGCCAATATGGAGATGAAGGATTTCGAAATCATGGCTCCTGTAGGGTCGCCAGAGTCGTTGGCAGCAGCTATTCAAGCTGGTGCTGACAGCATTTATTTCGGCATAGAGAAGCTGAATATGCGCGCACATTCAGCCTCAACATTTACCATCGACGACCTAAAGGAGATGGCACGTACATGTAATGAGCATGGCATCAAGAGCTATCTGACAGTGAATACGATCATCTATGGCGAGGACATTCCCTTGATGCATGAGATTATCGATGCTGCCAAGGAAGCTGGCATATCGGCCGTCATCGCTTCAGATGTGGCGGTGATGACCTATTGTAATAAGGTGGGACAGGAGGTTCATCTCTCCACTCAGCTGAACATCTCAAACATCGAGGCCTTGAGATTCTATGCCCAGTTCGCCGATGTGGTGGTACTGGCGCGTGAGTTGAATATGGATCAGGTGGCAGAGATCTACCGTCAGGTGGAGGCAGCGCATATCTGTGGCCCGTCGGGCGAACAGATCCGCATCGAGATGTTCTGTCACGGTGCCCTCTGCATGGCGATCAGCGGGAAATGCTATATGAGTCTGCATGCCGCTAACCGTAGTGCCAACCGTGGAGAGTGTATCCAGATCTGTCGGCGGAGTTATACGGCGACGGACAACGAGACGGGCTACCAGCTCGACATCGACAACAAGTATATCATGTCACCGAAGGATCTGAAGACGGTCCGTTTCATCGATAAGATGATGAATGCGGGTGTGCGTGTGTTTAAGATCGAGGGTCGTGCCCGTGGTCCTGAGTATGTCTATACGGTGGTGAAGTGTTATAAGGAAGCCATTCAGGCGGTGCTTGACGGCACGTTCACGGACGAGAAGAAGGATCAGTGGGATGAGCGTCTCGCCACCGTCTTCAACCGAGGCTTCTGGGACGGTTATTATCAGGGGCAGACCATGGGCGAGTGGAACAAGAACTACGGTTCGAATGCCACTGAACGAAAGGTGTATATCGGCAAAGGGGTGAAATACTTCTCCAGGCTGGGTGTGGCGGAGTTCACCGTTGAGGCCAATACTTTCAAGGTGGGCGACAAGATGCTGATTACAGGTCCTACAACGGGTGTCATGTATGTGACGGCTGATGAGATACATGGTGACAACGGTCCGGTAGAGGTGGCACAGCAGGGCACACGTGTCTCTATCGCAGTTTCAGGCAAGGTGCGCCCTTCTGATAAATTGTTTAAATTAGAAAAAGTAGAAGAGAAATGACGATTAACGAGATTCAAGATGAGATTATCGAGGAGTTCTCCGGACTGGATGACTGGATGGATAAGTACCAGTTGCTCATAGACCTGGGAAACGAGCTGACGCCCCTCGATGAGAAATATAAGACGGAGAGCAACCTGATTGACGGCTGTCAGAGCCGTGTGTGGTTACAGGCAGATTTGGTAGATGGCTCTTCGACAGGCTCAGAGACCGTGAAAGTGATCCACTTCTCGGCAGAGAGCGACGCCCTGATCGTGAAGGGGATTGTGAGTCTGTTGATCCGTGTGCTCTCTGACCACACGCCACAGGAGATTCTTGATGCCGACCTCTATTTCATTGAGGAGATTGGTTTGAAAGAACATCTCTCGCCAACCCGTTCAAACGGACTGGTGGCTATGGTGAAACAGATACGCGCCTATGCGTTGGCATTCAGTACGAAACAATGAAAATGACAATTATTAACTAAGAACTTTTATATAATATATGATCCAGACAGTAGTAAAGAGAGACGGCCGCATTGTAGGTTTCAATGAGCAGAAGATTATGGCAGCCATCCGTAAGGCTATGCTTCACACCGACAAGGGTGAGGATGAGCGCCTGTTGTACCAAATCACTGACCATATTGCCCAGTGTGGCGACAGTCAGATGACGGTGGAACAGATACAGGATGCCGTGGAGGTAGAACTGATGAAGTCGAGCCGTAAGGATGTGGCTCAGAAGTACATCGCCTATCGTAATCAACGTAGTATCGCCCGTAAGGCCAAGACACGTGACGTGTTTTTGGATATCGTGAACATCAAGAACAACGACGTGACACGTGAGAATGCGAATATGAACGCTGACACCCCTGCAGGCATGATGATGAAGTTTGCCTCAGAGACCACGAAGCCCTTTGTTGACGACTACCTGCTCTCTGAGGAGAGCCGTGATGCCGTAGCGCACAACTATCTCCATATCCACGATAAGGATTATTATCCTACTAAGTCGCTCACCTGTGTGCAGCACCCGCTGGATAACATCCTGAACTGTGGCTTTATCGCCGGACATGGTGCTTCGCGTCCTGCCAAGCGCATCGAGACAGCCTCCGTGTTGGCTTGTATCTCCATGGAGTGTACACAGAATGAGATGCACGGTGGACAGGCTATCCCTGCCTTCGACTTCTATCTGGCTCCTTATGTACGACTGAGTTATATTGAGGAACTGAAGGCCCTTGAGGATCTGACGGGCGAGGACTATAAGGATCTTTATGAGGAACCGTTGATGGATTATATCAAGAAACCGCTCGACGGTCTTACGGGTAAGGAGCGTGTTCAGCAGCACGCCATCAACAAGACGGTGGGCCGTGTCCATCAGTCGATGGAGGCCTTTATCCATAACATGAACACCATCCACTCCCGTGGTGGTAATCAGGTGGTGTTCTCATCCATCAACTATGGTACTGACACCAGTGCTGAGGGCCGTTGTATCATGCGTGAGATCCTGCTTTCTACCTATGAGGGCGTGGTGTGAACTACCTGCCTGAGGATCGTAACTTCGACCTCTATCAGTTGGCTTGTAAGGTGACGGCGCGTCGTTTCTTCCCCAACTTCCTGAACCTGGATGCCTCTTATAATCAGGATAGTGAGTGGCGTGCTGACGATCCGAAGCGCTATATCCATGAGGTGGCCACGATGGGTTGTCGTACCCGTGTGTTTGAGAATCGTTTCGGACCTAAGACCAGTATCGGTCGTGGTAACCTGTCGTTCTCTACCATTAACATCGTGAAACTGGCCCTCGAGTGTCGTGAGGAACAGGATCAGCAGAAACGTATCGATATGTTCTTTGCCAAACTCGACCACATGCTTGAACTGACTGCCAAGCAACTCGATGACCGTTTCCAGTTCCAGAAGACTGCCTTTGCCAAGCAGTTCCCCCTGCTGATGAAGAGTCTGTGGATCGGTGCCGACAAACTCGGACCCAACGATACGATAGAGAGTGTGATCAATCAGGGTACACTGGGTATCGGTTTCATTGGATTGGCAGAGTGCTTGGTAGCGCTTACGGGTAAGCATCATGGTGAGAGCGAAGAGAGTCAGGCGCTTGGTCTGAAGATCGTGGGTTACATGCGTCAGCGTATCAACGATTTCTGCGAGCAGTATCATCATAACTACTCTGTACTGGCTACGCCGGCTGAGGGCCTGAGTGGTAAGTTTACGAAGAAAGACCGTAAGCAGTTTGGTGTAATCCCAGGGGTTACCGATCGTGACTACTATACCAACTCCAACCATGTGCCTGTGTATTACAAGTGCTCTGCCCGTCATAAGGCCGAGGTGGAGGCACCTTATCATGAGATGACGCGTGGTGGACATATCTTCTACGTGGAGATCGATGGTGATGCGACCCATAACCCGCAGGTGATCATGAGTGTGGTGGATATGATGGATCAGCTCGATATGGGCTATGGCTCTGTAAACCACAATCGTAACCGTTGTATGGACTGTGGTTATGAGAATGCCGACGATCATCTGGAGAAATGCCCGAAGTGCGGCTCTACCAACATTGATAAGTTGCAGCGTATCACAGGTTACCTTGTGGGAACCACCGACCGTTGGAACAGTGGTAAACTGGCTGAACTCAACGACCGTGTGACACATATCGATCACGGACAGCAAGACCTGTTTGGATGATTCGCGTTCTTGATATCATAGAAGATACGATGGTGGATGGTCCGGGTTTCCGGACCTCCATCTATTGTGCCGGGTGCCGTCATAAGTGCCCGGGTTGTCATAATCCCCAGTCGTGGGACTTCAAAGGTGGACGTGAGATGACCACGGAGGAGATCATGAAGATTATCGTGGCCGATCCCTATGCTAACGTCACCTTCACGGGTGGTGATCCGATGTACCAGTGCGATGGCTTTGCGGAATTGGCAAGGGCCATCCACAGACAGACGAATAAAGATATCTGGTGCTATACGGGCTTTTCCTTTGAATCACTGATCACCCGTGCCCAACGTGAACTGTTGGAACTGCTCGATGTGTTGGTGGATGGCCCGTATATCGAAAAACTGCGTGACCCGGATCTGTTGTTCCGAGGCTCTTCCAACCAACGGCTGATCGATGTGCAGAAGTCGCTCTACAGTGGACAGACCGTACTGTGGAATCCTGACATCACGATTACCATCTGAAGCCTTTTCTTTTCCTTTAGGAAACTTTTCTCGAAAGATTTTTGCCTTTTTCTGTGAAAGTATAGGAAAAAAGATGTATTTTTGCAGAAAATTAGTTGGTATTATGGCAAAGAACTCCAAATGGCAGGATGATTACTGGCTTTTGCTGATGCAACTCTATCTGCAGAAACCTGTAGGACTGAAGCCGATGTACAGTCGGCGGATGGTCGAATTGAGTCTTGAAATCCATGTCTCTCCTGATACACTTTTCAACAAGATGTGCCAGTTGGCTAACCTGGAGACACCTCGTGTGGAAAAACTCTGGGAGACCTATGGCCAGAATCCGAAGAAACTGGCCCGTGCTGCCCGTCTGCTGCGTGAGATGAAGGGCTTTAATAATGCCGGAGAGTTCTATAGTGGCGTAGAGGTGAACGAGAGTTTTGAAAAGGACTTCAAGCCAGTGGCAGAGAGTGAGACCGTGACGCCTGTCATGCTGACACTGATCCTCGATCTCTATTTCCGTCTGACACCGATTACGATGGTGGCAGCCACACCTGAGGTACAGGAGTTGGCACGGCTGATCGGTATGAAGTCTGCTGAGGTGGAGGAAGTGCTGAAGGTATTCCAGTCCTGCGATCCCTATCTGAAACGTAAGGAGGATCCTGCGGCACCTCTGTTGACACCTTGTAAGGAGATCTGGCGCCGCTTTGGTAATGCTGATACCCAGTTGTTGGCATCTTATGCCGCACAGTTGAAGGAGTATTTTAGGTAAATGTCACAAAGTCAGATACAGGAACAATTACAACAACTGAAACAGGGACAGGCGTTCTCTCATCAGCAGTTGTTACAGGCATCTCTGGTAGAGTTGCCCATCACACAGTTGATGGACCGTATCACGACGGAGATGAATGATAACCCCGCCCTTGAGACGGCCTCCCCAGGTGATGAGGAGGAGAATAATCTAGAAACTCTAGATGTTCTCGATGATCTAGATAATCCCGACGACTTCGAGTCGCGCAGTGAGCGTGAAGAGCGTCAGTCAGCCCTCGATGATGCCCTCAGTAATATGGGGCGCGACGACGATGAACTGCCTGTCTATCATGGTGGTAGTTCGGTGGCTGAGGAGCGTGAGGAGATGGTCTATGGCGAGAGTGTGTCGTTCTACGACCAGTTGAAGGAACAGATGGGCGAACTCGACATGAGCGATCACCAGCGCTATGTGATGGAATATCTGATCGGATCGTTGGAGGATGATGGCCTTCTCCGAAAGGATCTCGGGGCTATTTGCGACGAACTGGCCGTGTATCATAATGTCGATGTGACGGAACAGGAACTTCTGCAGGTTCTTCAACTGTTGCAGACGTTCGATCCTGCGGGCATCGGCGCCCGTTCTCTGCAAGAGTGTCTCTTACTGCAGATCGACCGTAGGGATCCTTCACGTCTCAAGGATCTGATGACGAAGGTGGTGGAGAGTTATTTCGATGAGTTTACCAAGAAACACTGGGATAAGATCCAGACCTCACTGTCATTGAACGATGCACAGGCTGAGGCCCTCTTCCGTGAACTGCGTAAACTGAATCCCCGTCCAGGTGCTTCCTTAGGAGAAACTCTCGGACGGAACATGCAGCAGATTACCCCCGATTTCATCGTGGATACCTTAGACGATGGCACAGTCACCTTCACACTCAATAATGGCGAAGTGCCAGAACTGAAGGTGTCGCAGTCGTTTGTGGATTCCATGAAGGAATATCAGCAGAACAAGGACCACCTGAGTCGTCAGACGAAGGAGGCGCTGCTCTATATCAAGAAGAAGGTCGATGCTGCCCAGGGCTTCATCGAAGCCATCAAGGTGCGTCGTCATACACTCACCGTCACCATGCGTGCCATCATCCAGTTGCAGCACCAGTTCTTTGTTGATGGCGATGAGGCTTCCCTGCGTCCGATGATCCTGCGTGATGTGGCAGAGAAGACGGGGCTTGATCCCTCGACGATCTCACGTGTCAGCAACTCCAAGTATGCACAGACCCGTTGGGGCACCTTCCCCTTGCGTCATTTCTTCAGTGATGCCTATGTCACGGAGAGTGGTGAGGAACTGTCCACCCGTCAGATCAAGGCGGCCCTTCGTGATATCATCGACGGGGAAGACAAACACCGTCCGTTGAGTGATGATGCACTGAAGGAAGAACTGACCCGTCGCGGCTTCCCTATCGCCCGTCGTACGGTGGCCAAATATCGTGAACAATTAGGAATACCCATAGCCCGACTCCGACGATGATGCAATGGAATAGAGAGAGAAATATCATTTTGACGGCCAGACTGATGAGCCTGTTGTTCACCCCCTTCTATCTGCCGTTGGTGGGACTGATGGCGCTGTTTGTGTTCAGTTACCTCGGTCTGATGCCTTGGGCCTATAAACTCCAGTTGCTCACGCTGGTCTATGTGTTTACCATCCTCCTGCCCACGATCCTGATTCATATCTATCGTCGCTATAGGGGGTGGAACCTGATCGACTTGGGGCATAAGGAGCGCCGTATCGTGCCTTATGTCATCTCCATCCTCTGCTATTTCTTCTGCGTCTATCTGATGGACATGCTCCATGTTCCCCATTTCATGGGTACGATCCTTTCTGCGGCACTGTTCATCCAGGTGGTGTGTGCGCTGATCAATGTATGGTGGAAGATCTCCACCCATACGGCCGCCATCGGTGGTGTGGCTGGTGCCCTCTTCGTGTTTGGTGAGTTGTTCGGCTTCAACCCCGTGTGGTGGCTCTGTATCGTGTTTATCCTGGCAGGCTTGCTTGGAACCAGTCGCATGATCCTTCGTCAGCACTCGCTGGCACAGGTTGTTGCAGGTTTCCTGGTGGGCATTGTCTGTTCGATATTAGGATTGATTTATTTATAAGTATATGAAACCATTAGTAAGTATCATCATGGGCAGCACCAGTGACCTGCCCGTTATGGAGAAAGCCTGCAAGTTGCTCGATGAGTTGCAGGTGCCTTTTGAAGTAAATGCCCTTTCTGCCCATCGTACGCCCGATGCCGTTGAAGAGTTTGCCCGTACGGCAAAGGATCGTGGTATCAAGGTGATTATAGCCGGTGCCGGTATGGCTGCAGCCCTGCCAGGTGTCATCGCCGCCTCTACCACCTTGCCAGTTATCGGAGTTCCCATCAAGGGTATGCTCGATGGCCTTGACGCCATGCTCTCTATCATCCAGATGCCCCCGGGTATCCCTGTGGCTACTGTCGGTGTCAATGGCGCTCAGAATGCGGCTATCCTCGCTGTTCAGATGATGGCCCTTTCCGATGCCGATCTGGCTCAGCGTCTGGCTGCCTATAAGGGAAACCTGCGTGTAAAGATTGAGAAAGCCAATCAGGAGTTGGCAGAGATTAAGTACCAGTTTAAAACCAATTAAATGTACCAGAGAAGACAATCCACAGAGGCCCGTGTCGGTGGTATCGGCATTGGCGGACAGAATCCCATCCGCATCCAGTCGATGGGAACGGTAGATACAAATAACACAGAAGGTTGTGTGGCTCAGGCCAAACGTATCATCGACGCTGGTGGCGAACTCGTACGTTTCACCACCCAGGGTGTTCGTGAGGCAGAGAACATGAAGAACATCTCGGCTCAGTTGAAGGCCGACGGTTATCAGACACCTCTCGTGGCCGATGTTCATTTCACGGCCCATACGGCAGATGTCGCAGCCCTCTATTGTGAGAAGGTGCGTATCAATCCTGGTAACTATGTGGATCCAGGTCGCACGTTCAAGCATCTCGAGTACACCGATGAGGAATATGCCGAGGAACTGAAGAAGATCGAGCGCCAGTTGGTGCCCTTCCTGAATATCTGCAAGGAGCATCATACGGCCGTGCGTATCGGTGTGAACCACGGTTCGCTTTCCGACCGTATCATGTCGCGCTATGGTGATACCCCCGAGGGTATCGTTGAGAGTTGCATGGAGTTCCTGCGTATCTTCAAGCGCGAGCAGTTCAACGATGTGGTCATCTCCATCAAGGCTTCCAACACCGTGGTGATGGTCACCACCGTCCGTCTGCTTGTTCAGACGATGGACAAGGAGGATATGCACTATCCGCTCCACCTCGGTGTTACGGAGGCTGGTGAGGGCGAGGATGGCCGTGTGAAGTCGGCTGTCGGTATCGGTGCCCTGCTCACAGAGGGTATTGGCGACACCGTGCGCGTGTCGCTGTCAGAGGAGCCTGAATACGAGATCCCCGTGGCTCGTAAACTCGTTGATTCTATTGCTGAGTGTGCAGCGCTGCGTGAGCAGGCTGAGGCGGGTATCAAGGACGATACCGTCACGCTTGAGATGCATGAATCCGACTGGGAGTCGCTGCAGTTGAAGGCAGCGATGGCTGTGGGTGCCCTCTTTATTGATAAGAAAGCCCATCATCTTGTTATCCATAACGAAGGTTTCCCTGAGGCACGTCTTGTAGAGCTTGCCGATGGCATTCTTCAGGCGGCACGCATCAAGTTCACGAAGACGGAGTACATCTCCTGCCCGGGCTGTGGCCGTACGCTCTACAACCTTCAGGAGACCATTGCCAAGATCAAGGCAGCCACGAAAGATCTCGTGGGTCTGAAGATCGGTATCATGGGTTGTATCGTAAACGGCCCTGGTGAGATGGCGGATGCTGACTATGGCTATGTCGGTGCAGGTCGAGGAAAGATCTCCCTCTACAAGGCCAAGGAGTGTATTGAGAAGAACATCCCCGAAGAAGAAGCCGTAGAACGGCTCATCGAATTCATCCGAAAAGACAGAGGATAAATGAAATCCCCGCCACGTGGCGGGGATTCTTTTATTTCATCAGGAGTTCACTCAATTCCTTCATGCCTTCTGAGGCACCTTTCTGAATCTGTTTCACACGGCTGCCGGCATTCACGGGGTTCGGGTCAATCAGATAGACGGGTACGTCAGGACGGGCATAGTGCAACAGACCTGCGGCGGGATAGACCACCAGTGAGGTACCGATGATCACCAGGATGTCGGCCTCCTGTACCTCTTCCGCTGCCACGGAGATGTTGGGCACCGCCTCGCCGAAGAAGACGATGAACGGACGCAGCAGTGAACCGTCACCAGCCTTCGTGCCAGGCTCCACCTCGCAGTTCTCCGGGGTGAGCTGGATCTGATAGCGAGGGTCATCGACATCACGGCTGGAACAGACCTTCATCAACTCACCATGCAGGTGGATGACCTTCGACGAACCTGCCATCTCATGGAGGTTGTCCACATTCTGCGTGACAACCGTCACGTCGTACTTCTCCTCCAACTTAGCCACCAACCGGTGACCCTCATTGGGCTTCACGCCCCAGCACTTCTTGCGGAGCATATTATAGAAATTGGTCACGAGTGTCGGATCTGCCTCCCAGCCTTCGTGGGTGGCCACCTTTGCCACGGGATAGTTCTCCCAAAGACCATCGGCATCGCGGAAAGTCTTCAGTCCGCTCTCCACCGACATGCCTGCACCTGTTAATACAACAATCTTTTTCATAAGCGTGATAATGTTTTTGTGGTGCAAAGATAGTGTTTTTTAGACAAAAGAACAAAAGAAACATTCTTATGTCTAAAAAATATTGTAACTTTGCGCCCGATTTTAGAAGTTACACATTATTAATATAAAGAAAGAATGGATAAATTAAGCTATGCTTTGGGCCTGGGAATCGGTCAGCAACTTGCCCAGATGGGTGCTGAGAATATCAGTGCCGACGACTTCGCACAGGCTATCAAAGATGTGTTGGAAGGACAGGAGTTGAAAGTGTCTCATCGTGAGGCTCAGACGATTGTTCAGGAGTATTTTGCCAAGCAGAATGAGAAGATTCAGGCTGAGCGCGCCGAGCAGGGCAAGGTGCACAAGGAGGCCGGTGAGAAATATCTGGCAGAGAATGCCAAGAAGGATGGAGTGGTGACACTGCCCAGTGGTCTGCAGTACCAGGTGCTGAAGGAGGGTAACGGTAAGAAACCTTCTGCCAAGGATACCGTGATGTGCCATTATGAGGGTACGCTGATCGACGGTACCGTATTCGACAGCAGTTATCAGCGTGGTGAGCCTGCCACATTCCCCTTGCAGCAGGTGATCGCTGGATGGACTGAGGGTCTGCAGTTGATGCAGGAGGGTGCTAAGTACCGCTTCTTTATCCCTTACCGTCTGGGTTACGGTGCAGGTGGTGCCGGTGCACAGATCCCGCCGTTTGCAGCCCTGATCTTCGATGTAGAGTTGATTCAAGTAGTATAAGTAATATAGAAATGAAGAAATTATTGTTTGTAGCCGTTATGGCTATCGTTGCTGCAGGCTTTACTGCATGTGGTAACTCGGCTCCAAAAGCCAATTTGAAGACTGATGTCGATACGATGAGTTATGCCCTCGGTATGTCTCAGACTCAGGGTCTGAAGGACTATCTCGTTAACAGTCTGGGTGTTGACACCGCTTACATGGGCGAGTTCATCAAAGGTCTGAACGAGGGTGTGAATGCTGGTGAGAATGCCAAGAAGGCAGCTTACTATGCTGGTATCCAGATCGGTCAGCAGATCTCTACCCGTATGGTCAAGGGTATCAACCGTGAGGTGTTTGGTGACGACTCTACGAAGACGATCTCTATGAAGAACTTCATGTCAGCCTTCATCAGCGGTACAACTGGTAAGAAGGGTCTGATGACAATGGATCAGGCTCAGTTGATTGCCCAGAGCAAGATGCGTGAGATCAAGGCCCGCGAGATGATGAAGACCTATGGTCCTAACAAACTCGCTGGTGAGAAGTTCCTGAAGGAGAATGCCACGAAAGAGGGTGTTAAGACACTCGACAACGGTATCCAGTACAAGGTGCTCACCGAGGGTACAGGTGCTGTTCCTTCCGACACATCACTCGTGAAGGTGAACTACGAGGGTCGTCTGATCGATGGTACTGTGTTCGACAGCTCTTACAAGCGTGGCGAACCCGCTATCTTCCGTGCTAATCAGGTGATCAAGGGTTGGACAGAGGCACTCTGCCACATGCCTGCAGGTTCTGTATGGGAGGTTTACATCCCTCAGGATCAGGCTTATGGTGAGCGTGAGCAGGGCGACATCAAGCCTTTCTCTGTGCTGATCTTCAAGATTGAACTGCTGGATGCAAACACCAAGAGATAATGAAGAAGACATTATTACTGGCACTCGCCCTCGTGGTGAGTGCTTCTTTTTCACCCGTAGAGGCGATCAAGAAAAAGAATAAGGAGGTGGTGTTCCCCGCCCAGCCGGTTGTGTTGAACAACAGTTCCGACTCTTTGAGTTATGCGGCTGGTGTGGCACTCACCAATGGTTTAGTTTCTTATCTGCTTCAGCAGAAGATGGACACGACCATGATGTCCGACTTCGTCCGTGGTCTGCGTGAGGGTATCCGTTCTGTAGGTGATCCGAAGCAGAAGGCTTATATGGTGGGTCTTGATATAGCCCGTCAGGTCAATGAGCGTATGCTGCCTGGTATCTCCGAGGAGTTCAAGGATTCTCCCGACTCTATCATCAGCGACCTGCTCTGCAGGGGCTTTATCGATGCGATCGAGGGCGACTCCACCGTATTCACTTACGATGCTGCCGATAAATTCTTCACTGAGAAGCGTGCACTCGATAAGATTGCCAAGGAGAATAAACTCTATGGTCCGAACCGTGAGGCTGGCGAGCAGTTCCTCAAGGAGAACGCCAAGAAAGACAGTGTGATCGTGCTGCCCAGCGGTCTGCAGTATAAGGTGCTGGTGAAGGGTGATGGCGAGGTACCCCTGGAAGGTCAGAAGGTACAGGTGAACTATGAGGGCCGTCTGATCGATGGTACCGTGTTCGACGCTTCAGCCCGACATGGTGACAAACCGACAGAGTTCAAGCCTAATCAGGTGATCAAGGGATGGAGCGAGGCGCTCACCATGATGCCTGTGGGTTCGAAGTGGCAGTTGTTCATCCCCTACTATCTGGCCTATGGCAACAGAAGTGCCGGAGAGATCAAACCCTACAGTACCCTGATTTTCGACGTGGAATTGGTCGGTATTGTCAAGAATTAAGTAAGTGTGTCACGAAAGTGGCACACTTTTTTGTTTTTTTTCTTAAAAAAGTTGCATTGTTCGATTAAAATCGTTACTTTTGCTTTCAAAATGTAACATAATTAATGAACAATGGAAAAGATTGATCTTTTAGACAAGAAGATTCTGAGCATCCTGTCAAAGAATGCCCGAATCCCCTTCAAGGATGTCGCAGCCGAGTGTAATGTGTCACGTGCTGCCATCCATCAGCGTGTGCAACATCTCATCGATGCCGATGTCATCACAGGCAGTGGCTTCGATGTCAACCCGAAGAGTCTGGGCTATTCCACCTGTACCTATGTGGGCATCACCCTGGAGAAGGGTTCGATGTATAAGGATGTGGTGGAGCGCCTGAAGCATATCCCCGAGGTCGTGGAGTGCCATTTCACGACAGGTCCCTACACAATGTTGGTGAAACTCTATGCCCGTGACAACGAACAACTGATGGATCTGCTGAACGGAAAACTGCAGGGCATCCCTGGTGTGACGGCTACAGAGACCCTGATCTCACTGGAGCAGAGTCTGAAGCGTGAGATACCGATCACCATTGAAGAGGACGAGAAGAAATGAACAACGGCTTTGACTTGCAACAGCACCTCGACGCTGTCTATGCACGTTTCCCCGAGGCTGACTGTCAGCCCGTCATCGGCATCACAGGCAACTACGAAGATCTGACCTGCAAACTGGGTCAGGGCTACTACCAATCCGTGGTGGCTGCTGGTGGTGTGCCCTTGATCATCCCCCCTGTGGCTGATACCGACACCATCGTGAACACCCTGTCGCGCATCGACGGACTGATCCTCAGTGGTGGGGGCGACTTCAACCCCTTATGGACGGGGGAAGAGCCTTCAACGAAATTAGGTGGCATCAACAAGGAGCGCGACCTGCCGGAACTGCTGATCACCCGTCTGGCCTATAACCGTCAGATCCCGATGCTGGGTATCTGCCGAGGTATCCAGACCCTCGCCATCGCCTTGGGTGGAGAGGTGGCTCAGGACATCAGCGACAAGGCCACCGTGAAACATTCGCAGAATGCCGACCGCTCAGAGCCCACGCA
>ONNY01000142.1 GCA_900319305.1 uncultured Prevotella sp. | reverse complement strand
TAAGGACTGTATGGTTGACCGCAATGCCTTCGATAAGATCATCCAGGCTGGTGGTTATACCACGATCCGTACAGGTCAGGCTCAGGATGCCAACGCTATTCTGATTCCTAAGGAGGATGCTGATGAGGCTATGGACTGCGCTTCTTGCATCGGCTGTGGCGCTTGCGTTGCTGCTTGTAAGAACGGTTCTGCTATGCTGTTCGTATCATCGAAGGTCAGCCAGCTCGCTCTGCTTCCACAGGGTCGCGTAGAGGCTGCCCGTCGTGTGAAGAACATGATCGCCAAGATGGACGAACTCGGCTTCGGTAACTGCACCAACACCCGCGCCTGCGAGGCTGTCTGCCCGAAGAACGAGACTATCGCCAACATCGCCCGCCTGAACCGCGAGATGATCAAGGCCAAGCTTGCTGACTAAAACTGTTAATTGGTAGTGGGGACTATGACGTCCCCATTACCTTATTTATATATAGGAATAACGAAAATTATAAATATTATGAACAAAAACGATAGATTTGTTATCACTATTAATCGTGAGTTGGGCAGCGGTGGCCGCACTGTCGGACGCATATTAGCAGAAAAGTTGGGAGTGCCATACTATGACAAGGCGCTGACCAAGCCTTTGGAAGAGAAGTTTGATTTGACATTAGATCAAATAGAGAAACTGAAAGGCAACAACCGCAGTTGGTGGGAAGAAATCAAACGTGTATTGAAGGCTGAAAAGGAAATCTTACATAGCATTGCCAATGAGGAGTCGTGTGTCATAGCTGGTCGTTCTGCTTTCTTTGTTATGAATGACAATCATAATCGTTTGAACATACTCATTCAGGCCTCTATGGATCATCGCGTGAAGCGGGTTATGGCTAAGCAGGGGCTTAGTGAGAAGGAAGCAAAGAAGGTCATCAAGGAGGTGGACGAGACGCGAGAGGAGTATATGAAGAATAACGCCCACACCTCGCGCTACGACACTCGTAACTACGATCTGGTCATTTCTATGGATGGTAAGACCGAGGAAGAGGCTGTCAATGTCATTTTGGCGTTTATCGGCTAAAATTGCTCCTAGGCCAAACTTGCTGTCGAAGCGAGATGACACCTTAATATAATAATAGCGTTGCGGAGAAGAAATCTGCGGCGCTATTAATTTACAAAATGATGTATCTTTGTACCCTATATAAATTAAGGTAATAAATTATGAACATTGGAGACAAGGCGCCTGAGATATTGGGCAAGGACGAACAGGGACGGGACATCCGTCTGAGTGATTATCGTGGACGGAAGTTGGTGCTGTATTTCTATCCGAAGGACAATACCAGTGGTTGTACGGCAGAGGCTTGTAGTCTGAGAGACCATTACGGTGAGCTGCAAGGTGCTGGTTATGAGGTGGTTGGCGTCAGTAAGGATTCGGCAGCCTCGCATGTTAAGTTCAAGGAGAAGCATGAGTTGCCTTTCCCGTTGATTGCCGATGTCGATAAGACCCTGATGGAGGCGATGGGCGCCTGGGGCGAGAAGATGATGTATGGCAAGAAGACCTTTGGTACCATTCGAACTACCTTTATCATTAATGAGGAGGGCATCATCGAACAGATCTTTGCTGGCAAACAGGTTAAGACCAAAGAACATGCAGAGCAGATACTGAAGAAATGAACGAGACACAGAAGGGCTTTGTGCAGTTGCACCTGAGTGTGCTATTGGCAGGCTTTACGGGCTTGTTTGGACGACTGATCACACTCAACGAGGTGGATATCGTGTGGTATCGGATGCTGTTCACAAGTCTGATTCTG
The DNA here is from genome assembly GCA_900319305.1 of uncultured Prevotella sp. Classification (GTDB taxonomy): domain Bacteria; phylum Bacteroidota; class Bacteroidia; order Bacteroidales; family Bacteroidaceae; genus Prevotella. Next base: position 8,116 of record ONNY01000142.1, on the reverse strand, counting down.
TTGGTGTTTACGGGCCTGCCTCGTGTCGGATGGCGTAAGTTCCTTCAACTCTGTGGCTGTGGGGCCTTGTTGGGATTCCATTGGATTCTGTTCTATGGCTCTATCAAGGCTTCGAATGTCTCTATCGGTGTCATCTGCTTCTCGCTGATAGGTTTCTTTACAGCCGTTTTTGAGCCGTTGCTATTTAAGAAACATTTCTCTTGGCTTGAACTATGCTTCTCGCTGATTACAGTGTTGGGTGTCTTCTGTATCTTCTCTTTCGATGCCCGTTATCGTTATGGTATTGCCATTGGCGTGGTGTCTTCCGCCGTCTGCGCCCTTTATGCCATTTGCAACAAGAAGGCGAGTGTGGGCGTACGCAGTCGGATAGTGCTGATGTATCAAATGTCAGGTGGACTTGTGGCAATGTCGGCTATCATTCCTGTTTATCTCCTCTTTTTCCCCAGCCATCAGCCTGTCGTTGTCATCCCTGAGGGTTCAAACCTATGGTTGATGCTTTGTCATGCCTTGTTCTGCACCGTCGGCATGTATCTGCTGCAGATCCAGGCGCTGAAGCGCCTCTCTGCCTTTACGGTCAATCTGACGTATAATCTGGAACCTTGTTATACTATCATCCTTGCTTTCCTCATCTTTGGCGAAGGGCGTGAACTTAATTACTCTTTTTATATCGGCATCAGTCTGATTTTGCTCAGTGTTCTCCTTCAAACGAGACGGGCTTTGGTAAAATAGTTTCCATTATATTCGTGAAATAGGATAAGATTGTTTATTTTTGCAGCCTGAAACAGAAAGATAGACTTACGTGATGCAGTATTTGGGTGAATTCATATCAATAGGTGTCGCCTTTTCATGGACAGCTACGGCGTTGCTGAGTGAGTTTGGTAGCAAACGACTGGGCAATCTGACGCTGAATGTGTTGAGGATGGCTTTAGCGCTACTATTCTCAGTGGTACTCTTTGGTGTGGTGACGGGCAACATCCTGCCTCCAGGGGCTTCTGCTGAGGCTTGTGGGTGGATGCTTTTGTCAGGACTGGTGGGATACGTGATAGGCGACTTCTGTCTCTTTCAGTGCTATATCATTATTGGTTCGCGCTATGGACAACTCTTCATGACACTAGCCCCTCTGTCTGCCGCCTTGATGGCCTGGGTGATGCTTGGGCAACAGATGACGCTTATGAGCATCTTGGCGATGCTGGTGACACTCTTTGGTATCAGTATCTCTGTACTCGGACGAGGCGAGCATCATAAAGTGTCTCTGAAACTGCCCCTGAATGGTATTCTTTTTGCCATCGGAGCAGCTGTGTGCCAAGGTGTCGGCTTGGTGTTAAGCAAGATCGGTATGGATTATTATGAACCGTCAGCATCGATGCCCGAATGGCTGGTGCCCTTCAGTGCCAACTTCTATCGTTGTGTAGCGGGTATTATAGGCTTCACATTTTTATTATATTATCGCGATGGAATGGCCCCTTTACGAGAAGCTATGCACGATAAAAAGGGACTTTCTGTGGCTACGGCGACAACCATCTTCGGACCATTCGTGGGGGTGGGTTTCTCCCTGATGGCGGTGCAATATACAGCAGCAGGCATCGCCTCCACCCTGATGGCGATGACACCGATTATCATTATACTGCCTGCATATTGGCTATTCCACGAGAAGATCACTTGGAAGGCAATTCTTGGTGCATTGATCTCTGTGATAGGTGTCAGCCTGTTCTTTCTTGGTACATGAGTAAAACAAGGATTTAATATAATAGACAAATGGATAAAATACAGTTATGGGTCGATCATTTGCTGGAGGCCTGTGGTTTTGAGGGCGACAGTGTGGCGTATATCAGTCATGCAGTCTTGGTGGTGATTGCAATCTTGCTTGCCGTCGTGGCGGGTTTGTTGTGTCGCAGGATACTGGTGCCAATCGTACTGCGTCTGACGAAGAAGACAGGGGCGAAGTGGGACGATGTCATCTTCAATCGTAAAGTGCTGCTTTCGGCCTGTAGCATTGTGCCAGCCATCGTTATCTGGCTATTGCTGCCTTGGACATTCTACGATTTTCCCACAGTCCGGGAGGTGCTGACCCGTCTTACTGCCATTTACATCACCGTTATGGCTGTGCGAACTTTAATCGTATTCGCAGACTCCTTCAAGCTGCTGGAGGATGGACCTCGAACAGCGCGTCAGCAATATCTCTATTCCATCTGTGGCATCCTGAAGATCATCGTAGTCTTCATAGCAGTAATCGTGGTTGTGGCTATCATCATCGACAAGGATCCGACAACCTTATTTGCAGGCCTGGGTGCTGCTTCAGCCATACTCATGCTGGCCTTCCAGGATACGATCAAGGGTCTGGTGGCAGGTATCCGTCTCACCAACAATGACATGATTCATATTGGCGACTGGGTAACTGTGCCCGCAGCTGGTGCTAACGGAAGGGTGGAGGAGATCAGTCTGACAACGGTGAAGATCCGCAACTTTGATAATACCATTATTACTGTGACACCTCAGACGCTGGTTGATGGCTCTTTCCAGAACTGGTTGGGTATGGAGCAGCGTGAAGGTCGTAAACAGGTGCGCCAGATCTATTTTGACTTCCGTTCGATTGCCATCGATGATGATGATGTAGCCAATATCACCAAGTTCAGGCAGCATATCGAACAATGGCTCCAAAAGAATCCGAAGGTGATTAGCGAGAAACCAGTGCTTGTGCGCCAGGCAGAGGCCACACAGGCGGGCTGCTGTGTGGAGTTTATGTTCTGGTTGCGTTCGCAAGCGGCTTTCGACTATGAACACGACACCAGTGAGATTATGGAGTATATCTATGGTGCTTGTGCGAAGTATGGTTTGAGAATCTATCAGCAGTTCCCTGGGCAGTGAATCTGAAATATTCAACACTAAATTTGTGTTTTTCAAAAAGAATGCTTATCTTTGCACCCCGATAACGCATTAGTCAGCCCATCATGAAAAGAAGTCGTTTTCTTCCTATTCTGCTGCTCTTTGCAGTACTCATTACCACAGCCATCTCTTCTGCCGTGAGTCATGATTCAGCCTATGCCCGTTTCGATGTGGCACAGAGTTTCTACAACAGCAACCAGCACGACTCGTTGATAGCGGTAGCCCCGGAAATTCTCGAATTCCTTCGTGATAATCAGGAATGGCGACTTTATTATATCCTGTGGCAATATGTTGCAGAGGATTATGTGTGGTTCAATGAGTTTGATGAAGCCACAAAGGAGGTATTGGCGATGCAGGAAGATGCCATCGCACGTAACGAGCCATGAGCTATGGGGTGCAGGGTACAGCTTATCTGGCACAGGATGTTTTCGACGAAGCAAAACGTTGTTATAAGAATTTCATTCAGATATATCCAAAGAATGAAAAGGATGGACCGATAACGGAAGTCTATTACTATTATTATGGATGTTTGGAGAATACAAAGGATACTGCTGCCATCGACTCGTTGTTGAAGGAATGGGCCCTCCTACTCAAGGATCTTCCTCCCACGACAGATGTTGATCAATTGTCAGCCTATGCCAGTTGGCGTTTGAAATACTTCAGGAGAAGATTTTCATACCTCATTTCAAAAGACAGTCTGACTCAGGCAACTCAGACGCTTGACTCGATTGTTAAGTACACAAAACTTGCTGGTGATGTTATCGTTGAGCAAATCAATACCATCGACGATCACCGTGATTTGGCGATGGCCAAAGGCGATTATACTACAGCCCTGCGCTATGCGGAAGAAAATTTGGAACATACAGGCGATATAGGCAATAGGAGAGATGCGCTGTCGGATCGTTCTAAGGTCTTTGAAAAGCTCGGTCGGTATCGCGAGGCGTTGGCTGACTTGCGTGCGGCAGATTCGCTGAAAGACTCTGTGCAACAGGCAAATAATCGTGAACAACTGAACCGACTGAATAAACGTTTTGCTTTGAATGAGCTTCAGTCGCAAAATAATCTGTTGAAGCAGCGTTCACGTTTTACCACAGGTGGTGTGGCGATGATCTTGAGTGTCATAGCCTTGCTTGTGTTCTTGGTGCTGAATAGTCGATGGAATCGCAAATTACAGATTAAGAATACGCAGTTGCAGCGTGAACGTAATGTGGTGGTGGCACAGAACAAACAGCTGGCTATAGAGCGCGACCATGCGGAGGCGGCTTCAAGGGCCAAGACTGCATTCATGCAGAGTATGACTCACGAGATTCGGCAGGTGCTCACCATGAAGGATATCGAACTGCCTGATGCCGAGCGGATGGACTTCTGTGAGCGCATCCAGGAGAATACCCGACTTCTGACAACTATCCTCGATGATCTTCTTTTGATCTCCGACTTTGAGAGCAGTTCGGAACTGCCGCCATCTGAGCCGTGTGTCGTTTCTGCTATCGTCGATCAGGCCGCAGATACGATCCGTTCTATCGTGGCGAAGACAGTGACGTTCGAATGTCAGAGTACATTGCCAGCTGATCAGACAATTGAATCCTACCCGCGTATGATTCATATCGTCCTCTCCAAACTGCTCGAGAATGCCGCCAAATTCACGACGGTTGGCAGCATCACACTCAAGGTGAGCCAGGAGGACGCTAAGCTCCACTTCTCTGTTGAGGATACGGGTCCTGGTATCCCCCCAGATAAGAAAGATTATATCTTCGAGCGGTTCACCAAACTCGATAGCTTTGCACAGGGCACAGGTCTCGGATTGACCGTAGGTCGTATGATAGCAGAGCGCCTTGGTGGTACGCTGACCCTCGATACGGATTACATTAATGGTTCTAAGTTTGACTTCATTCTGCCTGTCAAATGAGTATGAAAGAGAAATTATTTGCACTCGTAGGCTTTTCCGCACAGCGTCATAGCCTGAAGACTGAGGTCATTTCAGGCCTCACCACTTTTATCACGATGTCTTACATCCTGGCCCTTCTGCCTGCGATGTTTACTCCCCTTGCTTCCAAGGGTTTTCCTGTCAATTCGTTGTTCACTGCCATAGCGCTTGCAACGATTGTAGGTACGCTGCTGATGGCTTTTTTGGCCAGACGACCTTTCGGACAGGCCCCAGGACTGACGCTGAATCTGTTTTTCATCGAGACCATCTGCATCTCACTTGGTTATCCTTGGCAGTTTGCCCTTACGGCTGTCCTTCTGGAAGGTTTACTCTTCGTACTCCTCTGTGTGAGCAGTCTGCGACAGATCATCTTCGAGATGGTGCCGACATCGTTGAAGCACGCTATTGCCGTAGGTATCGGCTTCTTTGTAGCCATGATTGGCTTTAAGAACAGTGGCATCTTGGCTGAAGGTACTATCTTCAATCATCTGGAGACATTGGCAAGTCCCTCTTCCATACTGTTTGTCATCGGTATAGTTCTGACGGGTATCTTTACCGTCATGCATTTTAAGGGCGGACTGCTTCTGAGTATCGTCCTTACCACCCTTATCGGTATTCCACTGGGTGTAACAACGATTCCCAATCATCTCTTCGATCTGCCTTCGTCGCCAGCCCCCCTTTTCTGTCAGTTCTCATGGGACTATCTGCTCACACCCGACCTTTGGGTTTGTGTGCTTACCATGCTTTTCTTTGATGTGTTCGATAGCCTTGGTACCATCGTTGGTGTGATGGCTAGTTCAGGACTTATCCGCAAGAACGGTCGTATCCCTTATATGCAGAATATCATGCTGAGTGATGCATTGGGTACGGTGGCTGGTGCCTGTTTGGGTTGTAGTACTGTGACCACTTATGTAGAGAGTGCCACGGGTGTTGCCGAGGGAGGTCGCACAGGTCTCACAGCTCTTGTGATTGCGTTGTGTTTCTTGGCCAGCCTTTTCCTCGCTCCTTTTTTCTTGGCTATCCCTGGTGCGGCTACGGCTCCTGTGATGATCATGGCAGGTTTCTATCTCTTCAGTTCAGTCAGGCATATCAATCTGTCGAAGCCAGCTGAGACGATGCCTGCCTTCCTGACCATCCTGCTGATGCCTGTCACTAGCAGTATCACTGATGGTATTATCGCAGGCCTCTTTACTTATATCGTGTTCTCCTTTATCGATGGATTGGTAAACCGTAGGAAGAAAGACAGTTTGGATATAGAATACTAAAAACTCAGATGCCAATGCCAGATAAAGTAGATAAAATCACAGAACAGCCCTCACGTTTCGATCATCTTGAGCAGATGTCGGTCGTCGAACTGCTACGTCATATCAACGAGGAGGATTGCAGGGTGGCAGATGCCGTGCGCAGGGCTATCCCTCAGATTGAGGCATTGGTGAAAGCTGTGGAGGGGCGCATGAACCAAGGTGGCCGGCTCTTCTATATCGGTGCAGGCACCAGTGGTCGTCTGGGGGTGTTGGATGCCAGTGAGCTGCCGCCAACGTTTGGGGTGCCCGATACGAAGGTGATCGGTATTATTGCAGGAGGTGATCGGGCTTTGCGCCATGCGGTGGAACGGGCAGAGGATATCTCTGAGCAGGGTTGGAAAGATCTGCAGGCTCATACCCCCACAGCTAATGATACGGTACTTGGTATTGCTGCTTCCGGTACAACGCCTTATGTGTTGGGAGCCGTAAAACTGGCTAAGGAGAACGGGCTCTTGACGGGCTGTATCACTAGTAATCCGAATAGTCCGTTGGCCAGAGTTGTTGACTGCCCTATAGAGACGATTGTAGGTCCGGAGTTCCTGACGGGCTCCAGTAGGATGAAGAGCGGAACGGCGCAGAAGATGGTACTGAACATGATCTCCACCACTCTGATGATCCGTATGGGACGCGTGCAGGGTAATCGTATGGTAAACATGCAGTTAACGAATGCCAAACTGGTGGATCGTGGCACACGGATGCTTCAGGATATGTTGGGAATCGATTATGATGAGGCTCAACAGCGTCTGTTAAAGGCAGGCAGCGTGGATAAGGCCCGATCAGACAAGACTTCCAGATGAGAATCAATCAGGCAACACTTGACTTTATTCAGCAGCACAGAACTGATGATGTGCGCAGGCTGGCACTTCAGGGTGTTAAGCATCCTGAGGTCGATATCACCTTAGCGCTGGAACAGATAGCAGGTTGGCAGAAAGCTCGTACGAAACTGCCTTCATGGGCTGCACGTGATGGCATCATCTATCCGTCACATCTCTCGATGGAACAGTGTTCTAGTGAGGCTACGGCTATTTATAAGGCTCGGATTGCAGGTAAGGGACGACGCTTTGTTGACCTTACAGCAGGTTTTGGCGTCGATGCAGCCTTTATTGCCGAAGGGTTTCAACAGGCCGTAACCATCGAACAGCAGGAGAAATTATGTGCAATCACATCTGAGAATTATAAAGTGCTTGGTTTGGATCAGGTAGAAGTGCGTTGTGGCAATGGTGTCGAGTATCTTCATACGATGGAATATGCTGATCTTATCTTTATCGATCCAGCTCGTCGTGATGAACACGGCGGTCGCACCTACGGCATTGCAGACTGTACGCCAAATGTGCTTGAACTACGAGAGGAACTATTGGCTAAGGCAGATCGTGTGATGATCAAACTCTCGCCGATGTTGGATTGTCGTAAGGCTGTGGAAGATCTCAAGGCAGTTTGCGAGGTACATATTATATCGGTGGATAATGAATGCAAGGAATTGTTACTGATTCTGTCGAATGAGGCAAAGCCCTTACAGGTATTTTGCGTTAATGATGGGCAGATCTTCACCTTTATCCCTGCTTCCACTTCGAGTTTTTCTCTTCCGGCTTTACCTTCGTCTTTCCAGTATTTATATGTTCCTAACGCCTCTATTATGAAGGCGGGTTGTTTTGGGGAGTTGGCAGAGCGTTTCCAGATAGTATCTCTCGACAAGAACAGCCATCTCTTTGTTTCAGACAGAGAAGTGCCAGATTTTCCTGGCCGTTGCTTTGTGATAGAGAAGATGACCTCTATGAATAAACGCGAACTTAAGGAGGCGCTGACAGACATCCGCCAAGCGAATATTGCCGTGCGTAACTTCCCGCTCTCAGTGGCAGAGTTGCGTAAGCGCCTGAAACTTCAGGACGGTGGAGATACTTATATCTTTGCTACAACGGTGGCAGGTAAAGGTCATCAACTGTTGATCTGTCATAAATGAATCTGAAAACAAAAACGTTGACGATGCTTAGAGCATTGCCAACGCTTT
>ONNY01000213.1 GCA_900319305.1 uncultured Prevotella sp. | reverse complement strand
TTTCCAAAAATCAGGACCGATGAAAACAATCTTATCCTGAAGTGCCTCTTGTAGGGTCTTGGCACGCGTCGAAAGGACTGTATAGATTCCCCCTACCTTATTGCAGACTTCCCAACTTGACTCGAAGATGTAGTCTGGTAATAACTGCTCTTTTACCATATTCAAATTATAATTGGCCGCAAAGTTACTTAATTAATTTTAAAATCCACCACTTTTTACCTAATATTTTTAATCCAAATTATGAAAAAATGATTTAGATTAGTAACTTTGTCAGCAAATAAGAAATGAACTGAATATGAAGAAGTTATTTTTGATATCAGCAGCCTGTCTGTTCGCACTTCTGTCGGCTTCCGCACAGAAAACCGCAAAGCCTTTTCGCGCGTACCTATATAATAATGAATATGAGGTATTTATGCGTCTTGACCTCTATGACGAGAGTATCACCGTACCAGGGCAGGATCTCTATGGAGAGTTGCCTGGCTATTTAGGAAAGAAACATAACTCCTTCTGTTGGTTGATCACTTCTGCTAAGATTGATGGCAATAAGGCAGAGTTGCAGATGATCAACGATTATGGCAGTGAGGATCTGACTGCTACGCTGACAGCAGAAAACGATTCCCTCTACGTGCTGAAACAGGTAGAGGGAAGTACGTTAAAAGTTCCCAAGGAGGGGAAGTGGCAGAAACTGCCTTCGAAGTTGGTTCTCAAGCACCGCTAAGGGGTGATCATCACCTTGCGTCCCTGATGGATATAGACACCACGGGTGGCAGGTTTGCCACTCAGACGGGTGCCAGAAAGAGAATACCAAGCATTATCGGTTTTCTCTATTGTTTCTGCCACCACCTGGCGGATCGCTGTCGTACCACCGGATTTAAAACTACACTTATTGCCAGAAACTGTCATTGTTACAGCAATTTTTTCCGTATCCTGCATCGGTATCCAATTATTACTATTAGGCTTCTGGGTGATAGCCTTAACGGTATAAGTGCCGTCATCAAGACCTCTGCCTATGGGGAAAGTGTCATCCTTATCAGCGGATTCAAGATAACCGCCTGCCCCCCATTCAAAGGACATTCCTTTCGAATCAGACATGGTTGTGTAGTCCACCAGTTTATTATTTTTATCATACACACCGATAGCAGGCACTACCGTCAGTTCCGGCAGGTGAAAGTTCCAGAAGGAGATGTAGTAGTCTGACACTTGGAAAGAAGCCGATTTTGAGCTACGACTATATTGTTTGCCTTCCACACCGAAGTCAAGATTGTCGTTATATAACGTAAGACTTGGTACGGTGGTATAACCCTTTCCGTCATGTCCCAAACCACAGACCATATCCTGTGATTCCGTGAATCCCTCAGGATTACCGTCATCGTCGAAAATCCAGCCAGGCTCCATCACACTGAGCAGCATGTATCCATTGTCTTCGCCATCCCAGCCCCAGTTCACATAGAAATAGTCCTTACCGTCTTTCGCCAAATAACCATCAAGCACAAACTCATGTCCGCCATTAGTAGGAGTCTGTCCACCAAACAACACAGGACCTGCCTCCGACATCTCATGATACACAGCATCCACCCAGCCTTGATCATCGTATTCAAAATCGTTCAGCATATAGACATCATTATAGCCAAAGACTTCCTTCAGACCTAACATCAAGCGCCCGTTATCTGCACTCGAGCCATCATAACCATAATCCATCTGGACAGCACAACCACTATACTGCATAATACGGGAAACGGCTTCTTTCTCTTCGTCCGTACTTTTCCGATTATACTTATCTGTCATATGATCCCAATCGATAGAAGTACCGGCAGCGATATCCTCCGTCTTCCACTTGACATTTTTGATGGTATCCTCTGTCTCACCATCAGTCACAGGAATGTCACAAGTGCCTTCATAACTGGCAATGGCCTTCTTCAACTTAGAAGGATACTGATAATAATGCATCACCATACTCATGGCTGTGGCCACACAGCCTGTAGCAGCATGGACAATGGTATCTTTAGTTTTC
>ONNY01000051.1 GCA_900319305.1 uncultured Prevotella sp. | reverse complement strand
GATGGTAGCGGAGCCCTCTGACATGGCTGTCACCTTACCAAACTGATCCACCGTTGCCACAGCGGGTTTGCTGCTGGTGTAGGTGATGGCGGCATCCTCGGCCTTTGAAGAAGCCATCCTGACGGCAGACTCACCCACCGACAATGTCAGCGTGGAGGTATCCACATCTAAAGAGGTACGCACGGGATTGTCTTTCTCGCCGCAACCCGTCAGCAACAGGACAGCCAGCACCGCCAGCATCCCGGAAAACAAATTCTTTACTTTATTCATGCACTAATTAACATTTATGGTTTATCGTGCTGCAAAGATACGAATAAGCGAGTAAAAAAACAAATTTTATTTGAGTTTTTTCGACGGCATTATTCAGCCCACCGTCCCAAATGCGTGCATTAAATCTAGAAATTGCGCGCATTAATGGTAGCTCCTCGACCACATCGGTCGGGGATTTTTGTTTCAAAATTAGCAAAATCAGTTTCAGAATATGCAAAAATAGCCTCAAAATGAACAAAATTGAGCAAAAATGTCATGATGTTGCGGGTTTTTAAAATATTTGCTTTATCTTTGCACCTATATTATTATCGCATTCACTAAAACATTTATTAATAATGAACATGAAAAGACTGATTTTTGCCGTAGCCCTCGCCTTTGTATGTGTGGCGGGCATGGCACAGAATTTTAGAGCGAACATGGACCCGAGTGTGAAACCTGGTGACGACTTCTGGCAGTATGCCGTAGGTACGTGGCTGAAGAACAACCCGATCGACAAGGAGTACCCGATGAACGGTGCTTTCGTGGATCTGGAAAAGGCGAACGAACTGCGCATCAATGCGCTGATTATGAAGTATGCCGACAAGAAGGATCTGCCACAGGGCAGCGACGGTCAGAAGATCGGTGCGCTCTACCGCCTCCTGATGGACAGCGTGGGCCGCAACAAGATGGGTTATGAACCCATCATGCCTTACCTGAAGCAGATCCGCGCTATCAAGACCCGCGAGGAGGCCATGAAGGTGATGGCAGAACTCGATGCCAAGGGCTTCAATACCGCCCCTTATGGCCTCGGTCTGACGCTGAATCCCTTTAACTCATCGATGCTGATGATGTATGTCTCCCATGGCGGTGCGACGCTGGCACAGGAATACTATGCCAATCCCAACGAGCAGCAGAAGGCCCAGGTGGCAGCCAAGAAGAGTCTGTATAAGGACTTCCTGAAGATGGTGGGCAACAGCGAGGAAGACGCCGAGCGCATGATGCAGGTGGAATGGTCCATTGAGCACAGGATTGGTGTTAAGAAACTGAACCAGGTGGATCAGCGCGACCCGATGAAGACGATCCACTTCACATCGTGGGAGCAGTTGCTGAAAGACTACAAGGGTATCGACTGGGTGGCCTATCGCGACGCCCTGAATGCGCCCAAGGACATTGACACCGTGAATGTGGAGCAGCCGGAGCCGTTGCATGAGGTGGAGAAGGTGCTGGCCGAGACCAGTGTGGAGGACTTGAAGGCCTATATGGAACTGAAGGCCGTTTACTCCTACAGCGAGTACCTGAGCGATGCGTTTGAAGACCGTTATTTCGAATACCAGAAAGCCGTCAGCGGCATACAGGAGCAGAAGCCCCGTTGGAAGCGCGCCGTCGCCGAGATCGACAACAGTTTGGATGAGACCATCGGTAAACTCTACGTGGCAGAATATTTCCCCGAGACCAGCAAACAGCGTGTCCTTCGTTTGGTGAAAGACCTGCAGCAGGCTTTCGAGGACCGTCTGAAGGAGAACACCTGGATGAGCGACTCTACCAAGGCCAAGGCCGTAGAGAAACTGCACGCCATGTATATCAACATCGGCTATCCCGATGAGTGGGAGGATCTGGAGAAGTTCTACGATATCCGTGAGGATCAGAACCTCGTGGAGAACTTCATCCGCATCCATCAGGAGTCACGTGCTGCCAACTACCGCAAGTACTGGCGCAAGCCCATGAACAAGAAGCTGATGCCGATGTCGCCACAGACGGTGAACGCCTGTTATGTGCCTAATTTCAACAGCATTAACTTCCCCGCAGCCATCCTGCAGCCCCCGTTCTTCGATCCTGAGGCCGACTATGTCTGCAACTACGGTGCTGTCGGAACGGTGATCGGCCACGAGATGAGCCATGGCTTCGACGATCAGGGCTGTCAGTACGATAAGGAAGGTAACCTGGTGAACTGGTGGACGGCAGAAGACAAGGCCAAGTATGATGAGCGCACGAAGGTGCTCGCCGAGTGGTTCGGAAAGCAGGAGGCGCTGCCCGGACTCTTTGTGAACGGCGAGAAGACCCTGGGCGAGAACATCGGTGACAACGGTGGTATTCAGGTGGCCTACCGTGCCTTTGAGAACCGCATGAAGCAGGAACCCCTCGGCACGATCGACGGTTTCACCCCTGCCCAGCGTTTCTATCTGGCCTATGCCCGTGTCTGGGCCAGCAATATCACGCCCGAGTTCCTTGCCATCGTCGTGAATAGTGACGTTCATTCGCCTAACCTCTCACGTGTGAATGCTGCCCTGCCGATGATTGACACCTGGTATGATGCCTTCAACATCCAGCCCACCGACAAGATGTTCATCCCCAAGGAGAAGAGAGCGTTGGTTTGGTAATTTAGCAAAACCGATTTATGGAGACAAGATTCAAAAAGACGGCCAAGATCTTCGACATCGGCATTGCCGCCGTGGCAGCCATCCTCTCGGTGGGCATGATGCTCTTTGGCGTGTTTTTCTACGGTCTGGAGGAGACCTGGCCAGAACTGGTGCTCAACCTGTTCTATATCGCCTGTCTGGTGATGATGGGCCTGTACTTCTTCAATCGGCTCGATACGCAGCGGTTCAACTACTGGTCATCGGTGTGCGTGGGTGTGACGATCCTGTTGCGCGACATTCTCTTCCCACCCCCCTTGGCCTATCACTGGATCCATCTGACGTGCTTCACCCTCTCGGTGCTGCTCCTTATGATGCTCACCTATTTCTATGCGCGTAAGGATTGGCAGAGTTACTCGAAGGGCAACCTGTGGCTGATCTTTGTCGTTGACGCGCTTATCGCCACGCTTTACAACATCGACCTCTATCTGGAGCCTTTCGATGAATTAACCTACTATGGGATGACGGAGATCTGGATCCGACCCACCATCACATACGGTCTCGTGGCCTGTTTCGTGACGGAAGCAAAAGAATCTTCTAAATGACCAATTAATAAATAAATATGATGAAACAGATATTATTACTTCTCTTTGTTGTCCTGGCTTTTCAGGCAAAGGCAGATGATTATCGCGACATGAAACCTCTGACGCTGGAAACGCCGGAGATGAAAGCCGAACTGGTGGACTTGCCCGAACAGCGTGACATCCGCCTTGATATGGTGGCTCCGTCAACCAGTCAGGGGATGGACTTTGACTTCTTCAAGTCGAAGACGAATCCAGGCGTCAAGCCCTATAAGTTCATGGACGACATGACCTTCGTCGGTGTCCCCCTGTTTATTGCAGGCTGGGCCCTCAAGGGCGACAAGGGTATGTTCCGCGTCAATGCCAAGGCGGATCAGGGTGGCAAGAAGAATACCCAGCTCCTGACCGACTTCAAGACACGTTTCGACGACTATCTGCAGTTCTTCGGCCCTAGGGCCGCAGTGACTGGCCACGCCTGCTGGCAAGTGCCGGTATGTCGTATCTCATCATGGCTGGTCTTGTCAACGGTATCAAATACACCGCCAAGGAGATGCGTCCCGACGGCTCTTCCGCTAACTCATGGCCTTCAGGTCATACGGCAACGGCTTTCGTGGGTGCTACCCTGCTGCATAAGGAGTATGGTCTGACACGCTCGCCGTGGTGGTCGGTAGCCGGCTACGGTGTGGCTACAGCCACGGGTGTGATGCGTGTGCTCAACAACCGTCACTGGATTAGCGACGTGATGTCGGGTGCTGGTCTCGGTATCCTGTCTGGTGAGTTGGGTTATGCCCTCTGCGACCTGATGTTCAAGGGGAAGGGCCTATTGCGCAACGATCTGGTCTTTGAGTCTGAAAAGCCCTCTTTCTTCAGTATCTCCATGGGTCTTGGTCTTGGTGGCAAGGAACTCACCTTCGAAGAATATGGTCAGACGAGAACGATCAATTTCCATGCCGCCACAGTGGTGGATGCCGAGGGTGCCTACTTCTTCAATAAGTACATCGGTGTAGGTGGACGTCTGAGAGTCAGGGCGCAATCTGCCAAGGATTTTGGCGACTTTGCCGGCTTCGTGGCTGTTGAGGATATGGATGCATGGGAGGGACTGCAGCCCCTCTATGAGGCGAAATTCCCTGGCGATTATATCCTTCCCGCTACCACTGATGAGGCGAAGTTGCAGAACGAAATCACCTAGTGAAGAGCGACCATATCACGGAGTTCACGGGCAGCGTCGGCGTGTATTTCAACCTGCCGCTCAGCAAGCACTTCTCATTAGGCACCAAGGCTTTGATTGGCCGTTCCGTCACACAGGAACTCGACATCGACGGCTATGCCGAGGGTAATAAGAAGGATATCAGTTGCACGATGACGTTTGACAACACGAATAAGCAGCCTAGTGGCGAACCCACTAAGTCGGTCGACAACCTGGCATATCCCAACAATACGGGTGAGAAATGGACCGATGAGTGGGAATACCTCACCATCGGTGCCAAGTCATCTACCTCGTATGGCACAGGTCTCTCGCTTACCTATCGCTACAAGTCTAATTTCTCCTGGCGCTTCTATTGCGACTACGACTATACCCGCAAGGAGTTCACAGCGAAGTATGATCCTTTCCACATGATGCGGACGGGACTGACTACTGGTGCCAGTTACCTGATGAATACGGTCTGTGACTATGGCGACGGTCTGGGGCTGCAGGCCAGGGAATACAGAACCAAAAAGTCGATGAACTACTGGACGCTGGGTCTGGCATTCCTGGTGAACTTCTAACGAAATGAAGCAGCGTGGTGTATATGTCTTAGGGGCTGTCATGGCCGTTGTGCTCGCTTTTAGCGGGTGCAGGAAGCAGCAGGCGCATCAGGTGGATCAGCCCCAGCGCGCCAAACTGGTGCAGGGAGCCAAACTGATCTCTGTCCTCAATCCCCAGCGTGCCGACTCGTTGGTACTGATGGCCTATAAACAGGGGGATTATCAGCGGATGCTGACGCTTACTGACAGCCTCTCTGCCAGAGGAGAACTGAATGAACTCCGAACTAGGGGCTATCGTGCCACTGCCTATCGGGGCATGAAAGATATGAAGGCCGCCATTGCCAGCCTGCGCCGTGCCATCGAGGTGGAGGATGTTTCCGATAATGACTATTTCCTAATGGTTCATCTGAAGACCCTTTATGCGGAACTGCAGCAGTTGCAGGGAAACAGCGAGGGCGCCTTGCGTACGGCACTGGCTCTGATAGAGCAGCTGCGAAGCGACGGCTATGAGGACAGTGAATTCTGTCAGCGACTCTATTCGGTTTTAGGTGAGTCGCAGTTGAACCTGGATCATCCTGACGAGGCTGCGAAGTACTTCGAACGGATGTATGGTATCCTCCAGAAGAGCATCCGTAACGATTCTGTCGGCGATCACCTGATGGAAGGTGTTGAGGCGCTGGGTAATGTCACCTCCACCTATCTTGCCAACGAGCAGTGGGATCAGGCAGAACTGTGGGTGGACCGTCTGGACTCTGTCTTCACGCTTTGTCGGGGCACGCGCTATGCCGCCGACTATCCCACTTATGTGGACTGGTATCTCGCCAGTGTCAAACTGTCACGCGCCTTGATCGCAGAGGTACACGGACAGCAGGCAAAGGCCCTCCAATACTACAAAGAATTTCAGACCACCGACTTCTCAAAGTCCGATGAAGGACGTATGACCGGCAGTAGTTACCTATTGCTCAGCCATCGGTATGATGAGGCGGCGGAAAACTACGTCGTGGCTGACCGAGTGATGGACGACTACGGATTTGAGTCCAACTTGCAGATGATCGGCAACGTTCTGATGCCAAAACTGCGCGCCAACTATTATGCGGGGCGGAAGGACTCGGCACTGCGCGTGGCGATGCAGATTGCCGATCTCTATGACACGGCCTACGTCAAGCAGAAACGCGACGCGACGGCCGAGATGGCTACGATCTATGATGTAGAGGGTAAGGAACGCCTGATCGCAGAGCGCGAGGCTAAGATCTCGCAGCAGCGTTTTATCGGCGTGACGATCGCCCTCGTGATCCTGATCATCGCGTTCCTCATCTATGTATGGCTGCGCCATCGGATGGCTGAGATGAGGGCCAAACAGGAGCGTATCGACAGTGAACTGCGCATCGCCCGTGAGATCCAGATGTCGATGGTGCCCTCGAAATTCCCGAAACGCGAGGGACTGGATATGTATGCGATGATGACCCCCGCCAAGGAGGTGGGTGGCGACCTCTACGGTTATATCCTCCAGCGCGACAAACTCTACTTCTGTGTGGGTGATGTGAGTGGCAAGGGTGTGCCAGCCTCTCTCTTCATGGCGCAGGTCACGAGGCTCTTCAGAACCCTCGCCGCCCAGAAGATGATGCCCGATGAGATCTGCACCCGTATGAATGATGCCTTGTCGGGAGAGGATAATGAACGCTGTATGTTCGTGACCTTCTTCATCGGACTGCTCGACATCCCTACAGGCCATCTCATCTATTGCAATGCCGGCCATAACTATCCGGTGATCAATGTCGGTGACGATCAGTGCGCTTTCCTGAAGATGGAGACCAACATGCCGATCGGACCAATGCCCGGTATGCCGTACGTCGGCGGGGAGATCGACAGCATCAAAGGCAAGCCCCTGCTCATCTATACTGACGGTCTGAATGAGGCGGAGAACAACGAACGCAAGCTGTTTGGCAACGAACGGATGCTCGACATCCTCCGGAAGTCGAAGGCCGGGAACGCCCGTGAACTGATTGAGTCATTGGCTGCCGAGGTGGAACAACACCGCGAAGGTGCCGAGCCCAGCGATGACCTGACGATGATGGCCATCTACTTGAAATAGACTGTATGGAAGAAACAAACAAGATACCACAAGAGTGGAATAAATTCTATCTGAAGGATGTGTCGTTCGTCAACCTGATGACGCGACGCATCTTCAACGTGCTCATCGTGGCGAACCCCTACGACGCCTTCATGCTCGAAGACGACGGACGCATCGATGAGAAGATCTTTGACGAATATATGGAACTGGGTATGCGTTACCCGCCGACCTTCACGCAGGTATCTACCACCGAGGAGGCCAACGAAGTGCTCCATACGACGGACATCGATCTCGTGATCTGTATGCCCGGTAATGCCGATAACGATGCTTTTACTGTCGCCCGTGAGGTGAAAGCGGCCCATCCCACGATTCCCTGCGTGGTGCTCACCCCGTTCTCCCACGGTATCACGAAGCGCATCGAGAACGAGGATATGTCGGTGTTCGACTACGTGTTCTGCTGGTTGGGTAACACCAACCTCATCATGTCGATCATCAAACTGCTGGAGGATAAGATGAACATCGAGCACGACATCAAGGAGGCCGGTGTGCAGATGATCCTGCTGGTGGAGGATAATATCCGTTTCTACTCTTCCGTCTTGCCGAACCTCTATAACTATATCCTCGCCCAGTCGAAACGTTTTTCGACGGAGGCGCTGAACCCCCATGCCGCTGCCCAGCGTAAACGGGGACGCCCCAAGGTGGTGCTCGCCACGAACTACGAGGAGGCGATGGAGATCTACGAGAAGTATCACGAGAATACGCTGGGCGTAATCTCTGACACCCGTTTCCCAATGAAGACAGTGCCCGGGCGGCTGTCGCATGTGGAGGAGGGCGACCCGGAGGCAGGCCTGAAACTGTTGCGCGAGATCCGTCGCCGTGACGAGTATGTGCCGCTGATCCTCGATTCCTCCGAGACCATTAACCGTGCGAAGGCCGAGGCAGAGGGCTTCCATTTCATCGACAAGAACTCCACCAAACTTAATGTGGACCTGCATAAACTCATCGAGGAACACATGGGCTTCGGTGACTTCATCTTCCGCGACCCTGTGACGAAGCAGGAGGTGGCACGCGTGTCCTCGTTGAAGGAGTTGCAGGATAATATCTTCAAGATTCCCAACGACTCGATGCTCTACCACGTGTCGCGTAACCACATGAGCCGTTGGCTCTGTGCCCGTGCCATCTTCCCCGTGTCGGCGTTCCTGAAGCACGTCACCTGGCATAAACTCAAGGATGTGGATGCCCACCGCCAGATCATCTTCGATGCCATCGTGCAGTATCGTCGCATGAAGAACATCGGTGTGGTGGCGGTGTTCGACCGTCTGAAGTTCGATGCCTACAGCCACTTTGCCCGTATCGGTGAGGGCTCATTAGGTGGTAAGGGCCGTGGTCTGGCGTTTCTCGATAACATCATCAAGCGTCATCCCGAACTCAACCAGTATGAGAATGCGCAGGTGATGATCCCGAAGACCGTGGTGCTCTGTACCGACTTCTTCGATGAGTTCATGGAGAAGAACAACCTCTATCCCATAGCCCTGAGCGATGCACCTGACGAGGAGATCCTGAAGCACTTCATGCATGCCCAGTTGCCCGACTCGCTGATCGCCGACTTCTTCACGTTCTTCGATGCGGTGAAGTCGCCGATTGCCGTACGTTCGTCGTCGTTGTTGGAGGATGCCCACTATCAGCCTTTCGCCGGTATCTATTCCACCTATATGATTCCTTATCTCGATGATAAGTACGAGATGCTGCGGATGTTGGCATGCGCCATCAAGGGTGTCTATGCCTCGGTGTATTACAAGGACTCGAAGGCATATATGACGGCCACGCAGAATGTGATCGACCAGGAGAAGATGGCGGTAATCCTGCAGGAGGTGGTAGGCAAACGCTATGGCGACCTGTATTATCCTAATTTCTCTGGTGTGCTGCGCTCCCTCAACTATTACCCCATCGGGGAGGAAACGGCAGAGGAGGGTATTGCCTCACTCGCCCTCGGACTGGGTAAGTATATTGTGGACGGGGGACAGACCCTCCGCGTGTCGCCCTATCATCCGACACAGGTGCTGCAGACCTCGGAGATGGAGACGGCGCTCTCGGAGACACAGACCCGTTTCTATGCCCTTGACATGTCGCATGTGGGGTATGACTTCAAGGTCGACGACGGCTTTAATATTAAGAAAGTACGTGTGAAACAGGCTGCCGAAGACGGTGCCCTGACCTATATCGCCTCGACTTATGATCCCACCGACCAGATCATCCGCGACGGTATCTATGAAGGGGGACGGAAGATCATCTCTTTCTGTGGCGTGCTCCAGCATGGGGTGTTCCCACTGCCTGAACTGTTGCAGATGACGCAGAAGTTCGGTTCCGAGGAGATGAAGCGTCCGGTGGAGATCGAGTTTGCCTGTAACCTGAACGATGACCGCACGGGCGAACTCTATCTGTTGCAGATCCGTCCGATCGTCGATTCCAAACAGATGCTTGATGAGGATCTGGCGGCGATTCCTGATGAGGACTGTCTCTTGCGCTCCGCCAACTCCTTAGGTCATGGCATCTCCGAGGATGTCGTTGATGTGGTCTATGTCAAGGCCGGCGACGACTTCACCGCTGCCGAGAATCCCTATATCGCCGACGAGATCGAACAGATCAACCGCCGGTTCCTGGCTGAGGATAAGAACTATGTGCTGATTGGTCCGGGGCGCTGGGGCTCCAGTGACTACTGGTTGGGTATTCCCGTGAAGTGGCCTCATATCTCTGCCGCTCGCGTGATCGTCGAGACAGCACTCAAGAACTATCATGTCGATCCTTCACAGGGCACGCACTTCTTCCAGAATCTGACATCGTTTGGTGTGGGTTACTTTACGATCAACACCTTTACGGGCGACGGTATCTTCCAACAGGAAGTGCTCGATGCGATGCCGGCGGTGGAGGAGACCGCCCATGTGCGTCATGTGCGTTTCGACCGTCCCTTGCGCATCCTCATGGATGGTAAGAAACAACTTGGTGTGGTGCAACTGCCCTCATTGTCCGCCGAGGCGTGAGAAGTAGTCGGCGATGTCATCCCAGGTCTTGAAAGTGTCTGAACCGAACCGTATCAGTGCACCCATCCCTTCCGTCTGCTCTGCGTCGATGAGATAGTCGCCGTAGAGCAGCGTTTTTTGATTGGTGAACACCGTATGACCGTAGGCAGGCACGTTGATGTATTCGTAGAGCCACTGGTTGATGTCGGCATAGTGCTGAGGCTCGGCGGGGGCTGGTGCCACGAAGAAGAGTTGATAGGTTTCCAGGAGGGTGCGGACCGTCTTCTGGGCGGAACTCTGGGGCTTTCCCCATTTGTCGATGAGCGTGTTCACGTCGATATAGACGATGGGACGCTCGCGCCCTTCCTGACGATCGTCGATCCAGCGGATGACTGGTACGACGGCATGCATAAACGACTGGTCGTTCATCCGGTGTTCCCCGTGGAAACGGATGGCCGTCTGGTAGTGGGTATGGAACAGGTCGTAGGTATCGACCGTCGTGTCGGCATCACCGAAGAGTCCCCACACGTGTCGTTGATCCGCGTCGTCGAGTCCTTCAAAACAGTGTTCTGTCATCTCCTTATAGGCTTTCACCAAAGTCTTGGTCACGATGAAGTCCTGTACGCCGTCCAGTCTGGGATTCGAGAAGTGCTGGGCACCCATCATCCCGTGTGCTTTCATCGTCTCACCCATCTCTAGGGCGGGATTTACGATGATACGGTCGAAGCCGCGCAGCATCTCGGCATACATACCACCCATCGAGGTGCCGATGATGAGATTGGGCTTCTCGCTGTCGCATACCTGTCGCAGCAGTGCCATTGCCTCTTCCGGTTCTATGGGCAGGTCGGGTGCCACGACGGTGGCATTGGGTAGCACCTCACGGATACGGGTCACGGTGCCCGACTGTCCGGATGAACCGAAACCGTGGACATAAAGGATCTTCTTCCCCTTCATCAGTTCGGGGAACTGTTTGATATACTGGTTTGTCTGTTCCATATTGCATGCAAAGTTAAAGAAAAAGATAAAAAAAGTGGAATGAATTGAACAACTTTTCACTTTTTTTCTTAACTTTGCCCCCAGAATCTGAAAATAAACCTCATAACAATAACTTAAAGCATTAAATGATTATGAAAAAGTATCTTGCAGAAATGGTGGGCACGATGGTGCTCGTGTTGATGGGTTGCGGCGTAGCCGTCAGCTTGGGTTGTGATCCTGTAAACAATATCCCCGCTGTGGTGGGTACGGCTTTTGCCTTCGGACTGGCAGTGGTGGCGATGGCTTATACCATCGGTGGTATCAGCGGTTGTCATATCAATCCCGCCATCACCTTGGGTTGTTTCCTGACAGGACGTATCAGCGGTAAGGATTGCGGCATGTATATGCTGTTCCAGGTGATCGGTGCCTTTATCGGCAGTCTGTTGCTCTTTGTGCTGACAGAGAACGTGCCTGGTCTGGAGGGTACGGGTGCTAACGACCTGCAGGCTAATGTGGCCATGCTCGGCGGTCTGCTGGCAGAGATCATCTTCACCTGCGTGTTCGTACTGGTGGTGCTGGGTGCAACAGCAAAGACCAATGGCGCCACAAATAACTTTGCCGGACTCGCCATTGGTCTGTCGTTGGTGTTGGTACACCTTGTATGTATTCGCTATACGGGCACTTCTGTGAACCCTGCCCGTTCTATCGCTCCAGCCATTTTCCAGGGCGGAACAGCCTTAGCCAACCTCTGGATCTTCATCGTGGGACCCTTCGTAGGTGCTGCCTGCGCTGCCGGTATCTGGAAGCTGATAGATAGCGAGAAGTAGGCTGAGAATTAGTTCCAGGGATTCTCGTAGCTCGTAGAGCCGTTCTCGAGTTTCTGACAACTGAGGAAGATCTCCTCGTAGTGCTCATCACCGTCTGCCCAGTACTCCTTGTAGTGTGTGCAGTAGCAAGCGGTACCCTTCAGCGTCTTCATGGCTGAACCGTCTTTCGTGTTCTGGAACTCTACAGTGAGATCATGGGGCGCTGCCGGGTCGAGCATCCAAGCGAGCAACTCGGGGTTACCGTCGTTCATCGCCTTCACACGGATGGTGATCTGTCCGCCGCGTACAATTCCTGAAACTTGACCTTCCTGGTCGGTAGCCTGGTTGAACTTGTAGTTAACCAATAAAACTTCACGTGGTGCGAAATCCTTCACTTTCAGCACAACTGGGGTTACATTCTCTGCCATAATAGATTCCTTTCTATATTTAATTGTTAATACTATTTTTATTTGTTGATGCAAAGTTACGACGAAAGAAGGCTCCTTCCAAATAATTGGAGGATTTTTATGTGAAGTTGTTGCGACAGGGCAGCCTGTTTGCGACAGAACCGTAGAAAGGGCTCTCCCGCTGTCGTATCATCAGGAATAAAAATAGTCGGTAGTTATTTCCCACCGGGAAATTTCGACTGCAGGAATTGGTTGAAAGCATCTTTGAAAGCATCGGTGACGTGGATGATCTCGTCACCGATGTATATACAATCGTTACGATCTACCTTACGGATCTTGTCCAATGCTACGATATAGGAGCGGTTCACACGCATGAACTGTTGCGTGGGCAGCATGTCTTCCACTGATTTCATAGTAAGGTGGGTGATCAGCGGCTTACGCACATCTTCCAGATAGAACATCACATAGTCCTTCATGCCACAGACATAAAGGATCTGGGAGAAGGCAATCTGCCGATATTCCCCATCAACTTTCAGAAAGACCGACTTCGCACTGGGGACAGACCCCTGGACGGAAGATGCTTGGGCATTAAACCACTCACGGGCTTTCTCGACCGCCACCATGAACTTATTATAGCGGATGGGCTTCAACAGGAAGTCGAGGGCCTTTACTTCGTAACTCTCGAAGGCATATTCCTTGAAGGCTGTCGTGAAGATGACACGTGTCTCTGAAGGTATCATGTGGGCCAGTTCCATGCCATTGAGGTCGGGCATCTGGATATCCAGGAAGAGCAGATTGGGCTGCTGTTCCTTGATGGCGTTGATGGCTTCTACGGAGTCGGTAAACGAACCGAGCAGTTCCAATTCGGGTGTCTTGGTCACAAACGATTCCAGGAGTTTGACAGCCAGAGGCTCGTCGTCAACAATCATACAAGATATAGTCATAACTCTAAATGCTCACCTTAATATATACGTGATAAATATCATTCTCCAGCCACTTCTGCCAGGTGTAGCGACCAGCATACATCAGATCCAGACGGCGACGGGTGTTCTCCAATCCGATGCCAGAGCCGCTGCGGTCTGCATCGTCTTTGGGGTAATTCGTATTGTCGCAGGTGAATATGATGCTGTTGTTTTGCTGTTCCAGGTGGATGTCAATCATCGAATGCCGACTGCTACTTACACCATGTTTGAAAGCATTCTCGATGAGTGAGATAAACAGCAGAGGCGCAATCTCAACATCCTGCTCGACGTCGAAGGTGGTCTTCACCTCCGTTTTCTCGTTACAGCGCAGTTTCATCAGGGCAATATAGTTGCGCATAAACTCCACCTCACCGCTGATGGGCACCGTCTTCTTGTTGGTCTCATACATCGCATAACGCAGCAGATCACTCAACTGGGCAATGGCATCCTGTGCGGCATCGGGGTCGATCTGTGTCAGACTCGAGATATTGTTCAACGTGTTGAAGAGGAAGTGGGGGTTGATCTGATTCTTCAGCCATGCCAGTTCTGCCTCTGTGTTCTTCGCTTTTTCATCTTTCAGCTGTTGTTTGATGTCGCGGTTGCGGATAAAGTGGCGGATAGCGATGGCAATGGCAGCCACGATGCAGTTGAGCATGAAGAACATGAACGCTCCCGAGAAGAAACCGATCCACATGTTGGGCGTCATTTCCGGCATGTTAGGGATGCTGTCTCTATGCCACCACAGTAAGAAGAATCTGCTGTTAAACAACGGAATCGTTATCAGGTTACACAAAGCGAAGAGCCAGTAGCGCGTCCGATTGCTCAGTTTGTTATAGACACGGAAGCTACGGGCTTCCTTTTTATCCATGAAGAACAGCAGAGGACCGAACACGTAGAAGTTGACGAAATAGATGAGGAACGGTGACATGAAGATGCCCCATACGACGTTGAGTGAAGTCTTGGCAGCCTCATAATCCTGTGTACTGAGCCACGTTGCTATGGGTAGTGCCAGTATGATGATGGCCCACACGACGACATTCACCAGCCACGACGTG
>ONNY01000038.1 GCA_900319305.1 uncultured Prevotella sp. | reverse complement strand
GAGGCTGTGAGAGGCCTGGAGGACTTTGATTTCCTCTGGTTGATATGGGGCTTTTCGGCGAATCGTGGTGAGGCGCACGGTCTCACCGTCAGACCGCCCCGTTTAGGGGGTAACAAAAGGATGGGGGTGTTTGCCACCCGTTCGCCGTTCAGACCGAATAAGTTAGGGCTCTCGTGCGTGCAACTCGACCATGTGGCGTTGCATCCGAAGTGGGGCCCGGTGATCTATGTGAGAGGGGCAGACCTGATGGACGGTACGCCGATCTACGACGTGAAGCCGTATGTGGCGTATGCCGATGCCCATCCTGAGGCCAGGAGCGGGTTTGTGGATCAGAAGGACTGGGAGCCGTTGGAGGTGTTGGTGCCGGAGGCTTGTGCGAGGCTGTTTTCCGAGGAGGAACTGGCTGCGCTGAAAGCCACGCTGGCACAGGATCCGAGACCTCAGTATCAGGATGATCCTGAGCGCATCTATGGGATGCCGTATCTGGATAAGGACGTGCGCTTCCGTGTGAAGGGGCACGTGCTGGAAATTGTAGAAGTAAAGAACTTGTAGTAATCTTAGTAATTTGTCTTATGATGGTGGTTTTAGTAGTTGTATTGGTGATTATCTGTCTGTTGCTGGTGTTCCGCCTGAAACAGCAACAGGAGCGGGTGTCGGCACTGTATAAGTCAGATAAGTTGAAGTCGCATTTTGTCAAGTCGCTGGTCTATGAGATCCGCAACCCGTTGCAGTCGGTGATGAAGTTGGCTGAGATGGTGGGCAGGAAGGACCTGTATCTCTCGAAGGAGGAGAAGAAGCATGTGGCTGACCAGATCAGTTATCACTCCAGTCTGATGGACACGCTGCTTGACGAGGTGGAGGTCTATGCCGACAGTAATAAGAAAGGCCATGAGATCACGGACGAGCGTTTCAGTCCAAACCGCGTGTGTGAGCGTTGTATTGATGCCAATCTCCATAATGTACCTGAGGGTGTGAAGATGTCTTTCCGTCAGGAGACGGGGCAAGGGGTGTTTGTGTCAGCCGACCGTCATATCGTGGAGTTGGTGCTGAACAAGCTTGTGGTGCTTGCCTGCAGGTTTACCAAGAAGGGTGAGATCACCGTGGGATGCCGTTACGAAGAGGACAGCCACAGGCTGACCTTCGTGGTGCAGGATACGGGTGGCGGTATTCCCGAGGGGCGTGGGGATGCCTTGTTTAACTGGTATAATGATCCCGATGACGTGTTCGACGAGACGGAGATTGACCTCAGCGTCTCCCAGAAGCTCGCCTCGAAGGTGGGTGGTCTCCTGCACTGGGACGAAACCTATAAGAACGGCACACGTATCGAGTTCATCCTCCCCGTGAGATAATCAGTCTGCTTTATCCAAACGATTGCGCCATAGGTACTTGCGCGTCTCGTGAATGATGATGCCACTGAGGAAGATCAGTGACAGCAGGTTCGGTATGGCCATCAGGGCATTCATGCAGTCGGCAATGTTCCACACCAGGGCGAGATTGATCACACTACCGATGAACAGGGCTGCAATGAAGCACACACGGTAACCTATCACCCAGCGTTTGCCTTTTAGATATTCCACAGCCCGCTCACCATAATAGCACCAGCCGAGGATGGTGGAGAAGGCAAACGTGAGCAGACCGAACGTGAGCAGCGGACGCCCTATGACGGGAATCTTGGCAAAAGCATCCTTGGTAAGAGTGGCGCCGTTGGAGAAGTCGATGTCGGGGTAGGCGATGACGGAACTGACAATCACCAGACCTGTGAGGGCACAGATAATCACCGTGTCCCAGAACGTGGCGCTGGAGGATACCAGGGCCTGGCGCACAGGGTTGCGCGTCTGGGCAGCAGCAGCCACGATGGGCGCCGAGCCCATACCGCTCTCGTTGGAGAACAGACCACGGGCGATACCGAAACGTGCAGCCATCATCACCGTGGAACCCACGAATCCACCACCGGCAGCGGCGGGAGAGAAGGCTGATTTGACGATGAGTAGGATGGCAGGCCATAGGTAGGCGGCATTGACAATGAGGATATAGATACAGCCGAGGATGTAGAAACAGGCCATGAAGGGCACAAGCATACCGCATACGCGGGCAATACTCTTGACACCACCTAAGATGACGGCTCCCGCGAGCAGACAGACAACGATGCCTGTGAAATAAGGTGAGATGCCGTAGGACTCGTGGACGACCGTCGCAATGGCATTGGCCTGTACGGTGTTGCCGATGCCGAAGGCTGCCAGGGCGGTGAACAGGGCAAAGAGCACTGCCATCCACTTCCAGCCGAGACCGCGCTCCAGGGCATACATCGGACCACCGAGCATCCTGCCGTCGGCTCCCTGGATGCGATATTTAATAGCCAACAGTCCTTCTGCGTATTTCGTGGAGATACCGAACACACCTGTAAGCCAGCACCAGAGTACGGCACCAGGACCGCCTAAGGCGATGGCGGTGGCCACACCGATGATGTTACCCGTGCCGATGGTGGCGGCCAGGGCAGTGGCCAGGGAACCGAACTGCGACACGTCGCCTGTGGCTGCGGGATCCCGAAGTACCGACAGGCGGATGGCCTTGAAGATATATCGTTGCGGGAAGCGCAGGCTGATGGTGAGATAGATGTGGGTTCCTAAGAGCAGGATGATCATCGGCCATCCCCAGAGGATGCCGCTCACTTCGGACAGGATATTGTTTAGTTCTTCCATGTTATCTTGATGTTTTTGTATCCCATAGAACGCATCATGTTGCGCATCTGTTCCTCACCGTTGGCCTCGGCTGCCTGCAGATTCTCCTTCGTGAGACAGTGGGCCTTCATCTGACGGTAGGCTTTTTGGTAGAGTGTCTCCTTGTCCTCTGGCTTCCATTTGCCGCTCTCGAAGAACGACTTGGTGCGGGCCTCGTCGATGAAGGCGGCATCGAGCAGTCCGACTTTCGGCAAGAGGAGCATCACAGAGTCGTCCTTAGCCTCGATCCAGCCTGCTTCCAACTGACTCATGTCGATGCCCAGGCGCAGTGTGCCATAGTAGATGCGGGCGAGTTCATCGTCGGAGAAGAACCCCTTGCGCACGGTGTCCACCAGTTCTTCGGCATTGACGGCAAGGAACTCCCATTCGCCGATGGCCTTGATGCTCATGATCTGTGTGGGGGTGACATCGATCTCTGTGTCGCTTCCGAAACTGAAGTGGTCGTCCTTCGTGAGATCGCGCAGCCAGAAGAAACCTGCCAGCAACAGGACGATGACGGTGATGGCGGCAGCCAGTTTGATATAGGTGCTAATCTTCATAACGCAATAGTTTCATGATGTCGTTAGGTCCATAGTGCTTGCGGAAGGCGACGGTGATGTCGGCCTCGTCGTAGCCCAATTCCATGAGCATGGGCACCAGCACTTTCGCAGCGTTCGCCTGGGCGGTCTCGATGATGCCCATCTTGGGGATGTCGGCGATGATGGCCTCGCGCCCCTGTTGCTGGTAGCTGGCGAGTTCGGCATCGCTGAAGTGGGCGCGCATGAGCGACACATACTCTTTCACATTCTTCTGGTCGACCTTCGAACTCGTCATCGTCACCTGAGGGTCAGGCAGCACGATGGTGATCTTCTTACCCTGACGCTCGATGTTCTCTTCGGAGAAGGTGCTGAAGTCGATATAGGCCTTGAGCTGCGCGTCGATGGGGATCGCCACCTTACGGTCGCCTACGGGCATCTTGATATCGAAGTCACGCTTGAGTAAGGAGCCTTTCAGATGTACCACGTCGTCGTGGGTCACAATCTTATGGACGTGGTATTCGGCGGTGTAGAGTTTGGAGCATTTCTGTATCTGGGTGATGAGCAGAGGCACGGTATCGACGCCCTGCATCGTGGAGATGGGCTGTGAGGCCTCGCCATGCTCCAGGCGACTGTTACACATCACGGCCACCAGACCGATGATCACTACGGCCAGTATTATAAATAGGTATTTCTTAGTCCGCATATAGATTCTTTTTCCGGTTTGATTGTAATTTGTTGGCAAAGTTAGTAAAAAAAAGGCAATTAACTGAAAAAAAACATCGTTTTTCAGAAAAACTTCGTATCTTTGCAAAAATTTAATCAAGACAATGAAGAAAATTCAACTGCTTGCTGCCCTTCTGATGGCTGTCCTCGCAATCAGCTGTGGCAAGAAGAAAGAGAGTAAGGATATCATCGTTCCGACGGCCGAGGTGGTGAAGCCGAAGGCTCCCATCAGTATGCAGCCCTACAGTCAGCAACAGGAGGTGAAGTGGCTCGACAAGAGTTATCAGGTGTTCATCAACCGTGTGGCTGACGACAGCCTGCGGATGGTGCAGGACGAGACTGGGCAGAAGTTTGTTGATAACCGTATCACCCTCCGTGTGATCCGTGCCGATGGTAGCGTGTTCTTCAAGAAGGTGTTTACGAAGACTACCTTTGATGCACAACTCGACGACGACTATCGTCAGACGGGTATCCTGGAAGGTCTGGTGTTTGATAAGGTCGATGGTAACAACCTGGTGTTTGCCGGTAGTGTGAGCCATCCCCAGACTGATGAATATATCCCCTTGGTGGTGACTGTCAGCAATTTTGGAAATGTGACCATCAAGCGCGACGACCAGATGGATACCAACAGCACCCAAGAGCAACAGCCTCAGGAGAATCAGGTCACCGACGAAGACGGTGTTTGATGATCAAAGGGTGGGGAGCAGTCGCTGACACTGGCGACTGAGTTCTGTCATCGACGGGAAGATCAGGTCGGCACCGGCACCTAACAATTCTTCGTTAGGCAGCGGACCTGTGTTGACGGCAATGGTGAAGATACGGGCGGCATGGCCTGAACGTACGCCAAGGGGTGCATTCTCTACTACAATTGCTTCAAAGGGCTGAAGATCGCCTGCTTTCTGGAGTCCCATCAGATAAGGATCGGGTGCAGGTTTTCCGTGTTTCACATCATAGGCCGTGGTGATGTGGGCTTCATCGACAAAAGCACCGAAATCCTTTTTCAGACGCTGGATCAACGGCAGTTGTCCACTACCTGTGACGATGCCGCACTGGATACCGGCGGATTGTATCTGACGCATCAGATCGAGGATACCCGGCATGATCGGGGCCTCAGGGAGACTATGGAAAATACGGCTCTTCTCATCATACATACGTTGGGCTTCGGCCTCGTCGATCTCATGGTGCAGTTGCTGGAGAACCATCAGGCGGATGGTATCCACACCTCTGGCTCCCTCGGTGGCATAGGCATCATCGGCTGTCATGTGGATGCCGAATTTTGCCATGCTCTCCTGCCAGGCGATGGCATGGTTGGGCATGGAGTCGTAGAGTACGCCGTCCATATCGAAAAGCACGGCTTTGGGGCGAAAAGCCTCAAAGCCGTGTTCTTCTAAGTATTTGATGATAGCTATCTTATACATCTATCGAATTTATGCTTCTTTTGCCAGACGCTCCTTGATGGCTTTAGAGTCTGCCTCGTAGCCAGGCTTGTCGAGCAGGGCAAACATATTCTTCTTATAAGCCTCTACACCAGGCTGGTTGAACGGGTTCACACCCAGCACGTTGCCGCTGATGCCGCAGGCAATCTCGAAGAAATAGATGAGCTGACCGATATAGTACTCGTTGAGCTTGGGAACGCTGATGCGCATGTTGGGCACGCCACCGTCGACGTGAGCCAGACGGGTACCGAGTTCCGCCATTTTGTTCACCTCGTCCACGCGCTTGCCAGCGAGGAAGTTCAGACCGTCGAGGTTCTCCTCGTCTTCAGGGAACAGCAGCTTCTTCTCAGGCTCCTCGATAGAGATGACCGTCTCGAAGATGGTGCGCTCGCCTTCCTGGATCCACTGACCCATAGAGTGCAGGTCGGTGGTGAAGTCAACGCTGGCAGGGAAGATGCCCTTGTTGTCCTTACCCTCAGACTCGCCGTAGAGTTGTTTCCACCACTCAGAGAAGAAGTGGAGCTTGGGCTGGTAGTTCACCATGATCTCTATCTTCTTGCCGTTCTGGTAAAGACCGTTACGAACGGCAGCATACTGGGCTGCGGGGTTCTCGGCGAACGGCACATCCTTACCGCAGGCCTTCTCCATATCCTGGGCACCGCCGACGAGCTGCTTGATGTCGAATCCTGCACAGGCGATAGGCAGCAATCCTACCGGTGTGAGCACAGAGAAACGGCCACCCACGTTGTCGGGGATGATGAATGAGGTGTAACCCTCCTTGTCGGCACAGGTACGTGCAGCACCGCGCTTGGCATCGGTCACGGCTACGATAACCTTCTTGGCCTCTGCCTTACCACGCTGGGCCTCACACTGCTTCTTCAGCAGACGGAAGGTGAGGGCGGTCTCAGTGGTGGTGCCACTCTTGGAGATGTTGATGACTCCAAACTTCTTGTCCTTCAGGTACTCAGTGAGTTCGAAGAGGTAATCCTCACCGATGTTGTTACCTGCAAAGAGAATCGTGGGATTCTTCTTGTCCTGTACCAGCCATGCGAAACTATTGCTGAGGGCCTCGATCACGGCACGGGCACCGAGGTAGGAACCACCGATACCGGCTACGACGATAGCCTCGCAGTTCTCGCGGAGCACATTGGCACAAGCCTGCAGTTCATCGAGGAAGGCAGGTGTGATGCTTGACGGCAGATGGAGCCAGCCAAGGAAATCATTACCAGGACAGGTGCCCTCTTCAAGTGCCTTCTGAGCGGCCTTTACCTGAGGCTCAAAAGCCTCTACTGCGCCAGCCTCAAGGAAGCAGGCGGCTTTCGAAATTTCAAGTTTAATGTTACTCATATAAATTTGTTTTATTTGTTAGTTTGTTACTATGTCTTTATTATCTAAAGCTATCCGTCAGCAGCTTGATCTCAATCTGTGGCGCGATGCGCTCATAGAGGATGTTATACACCGCATCGAGGATGGGCATATTCACATGGCAGTGACGATTGATCTCCTTCATGCACTTCGTACCGAAGTAGCCCTCGGCAATCATCTCCATCTCAATCTGGGCAGACTTCACGCTGTAACCCTTGCCGATCATCGAACCAAAGGTACGGTTACGGGAGAAGTTGGAGTAGCCTGTCACCAGAAGGTCACCCAGATAAACTGAGTCGTAGATATTACGCTCCAGGGGATAGACAGCCGTGAGGAAACGGTTCATCTCCTGTACGGCATTAGCCATGAGTACGGACTGGAAATTGTCGCCGTATTTCAAACCGCTGCAGATACCTGCTGCGATGGCATAGACATTCTTCAGCACAGAGGAATATTCGATGCCCACCACATCGGTAGAGGTCTTGGTCTTGATGAAGTCGCTGGAGAGCACGTCGCAGAAAGCCTGTGCCTTGTCACGATTGCTACAGCCCACCGTGAGGTAGGAGAGACGCTCAAGGGCCACCTCCTCAGCATGCGAAGGACCGCCGATGCAGGCCAAGTTCTCGTAGGGCACATCATATACCTGATGGAAATACTCCGAGCATACCAGGTTCTCGTCTGGCACGATACCCTTGATGGCTGTGAGGATAAACTTGTCGCGGATGCGCGTCTTGAGTTTCTTCAGGTGGCTCTTCAGATAGGGTGAGGGTGTGACGAACACCAGTGTGTCGTACTGCTGTACGATACGATTGAGGTCGCTGTCGAAATAGATTTCGTCGGTATTGAAATGGACGCTGGTAAGATAGGCGGGGTTATGTCCCAGACGACGGAAATCATCGATTCTGTCGTCGCGACGCATGTACCAGCCGATGTGGTGGGTATGTCCCACCACAATCTTTGCGATAGCCGTTGCCCAGCTGCCGCCACCGATAATCGCTATCTTACCACAGTCGTACATATTTATTCTTTCACTTTTTCGATCCAGGCGGCTACTTCATCTACACTCGGCTTCTGGAGGTCGAGTTTGTATTTCTTCACGATGTCACCGATCTTCTGTTGCAGACCCTGTGCCTTCTCATCCTTGATGTTTGTAATCAGGTTGAAACCAGCCTTACGGAGTACGGGAACCCACTCCTCGGCAACGCCGATCTCTGCCCACTCAGCGGGTGTGCTCTGCGGAATCTTTTTCTCAGGCTTCATCTGTGGGAACAGCATCACCTCGCCAATAGCAAACTTACCTGTCATCAGCATGACCAGACGGTCGATACCGATACCGATACCGAATGTAGGAGGCATACCATACTGGAGGGCACGCAGGAAATCGTGATCGATAATCATCGCCTCGTCATCACCCTTGTCTGCCAACTTCATCTGCTCTACGAAACGCTCCTCCTGATCAATCGGATCATTCAACTCAGAGTAAGCATTAGCCAACTCCTTACCATTTACCATCAGTTCGAAACGTTCCGTGAGTCCGGGCTTAGAACGGTGCATCTTGGTAAGCGGAGACATCTCAACAGGATAGTCGGTGATGAACGTAGGCTGGATGAAGGTACCCTCGCAGAACTCACCGAAGAGTTCGTCGATGAGCTTACCCTTACCCATAGTCTCATCTACGTCCATACCCTTAGAGAGGCAGAATGCACGGATCTCGTCCTCAGTCTTGCCATCGCAATCGAAACCGGTCTTCTCCTTGATAGCATCGAGGATAGGCAGACGACGGAAGGGCGCCTTGAACGAAATGATGTTGCCATCGATCTCAACCTCGGGCTTGCCGTTGACGACTGTACAGATCTCCTCAAGCATTTTCTCTGTGAAGCCCATACCCCACAACAGGTCCTTATAACTCACGTAGAGTTCCATGCAGGTAAACTCTGGGTTGTGAGTCTTGTCCATACCCTCGTTACGGAAGTTCTTACCCATCTCGTAAACACCCTCGAAACCACCTACGATGAGGCGCTTCAGGTAGAGCTCGGTAGCAATACGCATGTACATGTCCTGATTCAGGGCATTGAAGTGGGTGATGAATGGGCGGGCTGATGCACCACCTGCGATGCTCTGCAGGATAGGCGTATCAACCTCGGTATATCCAGCCTCGTCGAGAATACGACGCATGGTGCGGATGATCGTTGCACGCTTCAGGAAGGTATCCTTCACGCCCTCGTTGACCACGAGATCGACATAGCGCTGACGATAGCGCAACTCGGGATCGTCAAACTTATCGTAGGCCACACCGTCCTTGTACTTCACGATGGGCAGGGGCTTCAGGCTCTTGGAAAGCAACTTCAACTCAGAAGCATGTACAGAGATCTCACCAGTCTGGGTACGGAACACCTTACCCTTGACACCGATAAAGTCGCCGATGTCGAGCAGACGCTTAAATACATTATTATATAAGTCCTTGTTCTCGCCCGGACAGATGTCGTCGCGGGTGATATAAACTTGGATTCTTCCTTTGGAGTCCTGCAGCTCCGCAAAGCTGGCCTTACCCATCACACGACGGCTCATCATTCGGCCTGCGATGACAACCTCACGGTCCTCGTCATCCTTGAATTCTGCTTTGATATCGGTGCTGAAAGCATTGGTAGGATATTCTGCTGCGGGATAGGGATCGATACCCATATTTCGCAGTTCCTGGAGGCTCTGACGCCTTCCGATTTCCTGTTCACTAAGTTCTAAAACGTTCATCTTTTTCTCTAATCTTTTTGCTTTTATGGCTGCAAAGTTACGAAATTCTTGCGAAAAAAGCAAGGTTAGGGTAAATATTTGCAAAAAAAATAGGAAAGATTTGCATAGTATTAAAAATTTGTATATATTTGCGACATGTTACCAATAAAAGAAAATGGAACAAGCTATAATTAAGAAACGTGTCATAGGCGTAGATATCAGTTTGGAAGAGACTACTTACGCTATTGTCAATGCAAAAGGCGAGATACTAGTGAAGGATAGTTTTCCGACGGAGAACTACCCCGATGCCAATGAATATATAGGAACGCTGAGTGAGCGGATCCTCATGATGATCGAAGAAAACGGTGGTTATGAGAGTGTTCGTTCGGTGGGCGTGAGTTGTCCCAGTGCCAATTTTTCCACAGGCTGCATGGAGAACTCGCCCAACATGCCCTGGAAAGGTATCATCCCTATAGGGCCGATGATGCGCGACCGTCTGGGAATGGCGGTGGCGGTGGCTAATAATGCGCAGGTGATAGCGCTGGGTGAGCATGCCTTCGGCAGTGCGCGTGGCATGCATAATTTCGTAGTGATCACCTTGGGGACGGGTATGGGTAGTTGTATCTTCTCCAATGGTATGATTCATAAAGGCTCTGACGGCTATGCCGGTGAGGTGGGACATACCACGATTGTCAAAAACGGTCGTCTCTGTGGTTGTGGTCATCGCGGATGTCTGGAGACCTATACAGCAGCCAAGGGTATCGTCTTGACAGCGCAGGAGGTGATGGCAGAGAATGATGCCCCTTCGTTGATGC
Source organism: uncultured Prevotella sp. (assembly GCA_900319305.1). GTDB lineage: Bacteria > Bacteroidota > Bacteroidia > Bacteroidales > Bacteroidaceae > Prevotella. The sequence goes on along the minus strand of ONNY01000038.1, from coordinate 2,355 downwards.
GTTCTGCAGAGAAACTGTCGCCGAAAATTATCGCCCAGTACTGTAATCAAGGTGATGAACTGGCCATCGAGGTGTTCCGCCGTACAGGTATGATGCTCGGTCTCGGCTTGGCCAACTATGCCTCTGTCGTGAATCCTGAGGCTTTCATCTTTACAGGTGGTATTGCCAAGGCTGGCGACTGGCTCCTGGATTCCATGCAGGAGACTTTCGAAAAGCATGTCTATAAGAATATGCAAGGTAAGACAAAGTTCCTTGTCTCTGAGTTGGATGAAGACAACCACGATGTGTTAGGAGCCAGTGTGCTTGCCTGGGAAGTGAAGGAGTATTCATTATTTAAATAATCCGTGAGATATGGAAAATATGGAAACTGTTGAATCTGTTGACAAGATCAAAACCCGTGTCGTTGGTATTGATATCCGTATTGAGAAAACCACAATAGCCCTGGTAGATATAAGAGGAGATATTGTGGCACAGGATTATTTCCCGACGAGCGATTATCCTGATGTGAACGATTACCTGACTGCCTTAAGTGAGAATATCTTTGCGCTGTTGGAAGAGAATGGCGGTTATGAGAGTGTCCGCTCCATTGGTGTCAGTGCTCCCAGCGCCAGTTATATCACAGGCTGTATCGAGAACGCAGCCAACTTGCCTTGGAAGGGTGTCATCCCCCTGGCAGCGATGTTGCGCGACCGTCTTGGACTGGCTGTGGCAGTGGCCAATGATGCCCATATCACGGCATTGGGTGAGAGAACCTATGGCAGTGCGCACGGTATGAAGGACTTTGTGGTGGTTACCATCAGTCACGGTGGTCTGGGCAGTTGCTTCTTCTCCAACGGACAACCCCATCTGGGTAACGATGGTTTTGCAGGTGAGATCGGACATACCTGTGTGGAGATCAACGGTCGTGAGTGCGGCTGTGGTAAACGCGGTTGTCTGGAGACCTATTGTTCTCAGAAAGGATTGGTGAGAACCGCCCAGGAGTTAATGGCGGAAACCAAAGAACCCACCTTGCTGAGCGATCTTCCGGAACTCAGTATCGAGGGTATAGCCCAGTGTTGCGACAAGGGCGACAAACTGGCTATCGAAGCCTTCCGCAGAGTGGGAGAGATGCTGGGTCTTGGCTTGGCCAACTATGCCTCTGTGGTGAATCCCGAGGCTATCATCCTCACAGGTGATATGACCGCTGGCGGAAAATGGTTGCTGAAGCCGATGCGCCAGTCGTTTGATGAGCATGTGTTCCATAATATCCGTAATAAGACGCGTATTCTGGTGTCTATTCTCAAGGAGGGTGAGCGCGACGTACTTGGTGCCAGTGCCTTGGCTTGGGATGTGAAGGAATATTCCCTGTTCAAATGATTACACGAATAACTATAATATTTATCTGAAAGATGGAAGAGTACAATATCAAAACGAAAGTCGTCGGAGTGGATATCAGTAATGAGTCGACGACTTACGCCATCGTTGATGTGCGAGGAAACATTTTGGCTGAGGATTCCTTTCCTACGCAAGATTATCCAGTGATGTTAGTGGAGGGCAATGGTGGCTATGAGACCATCCGTTCTATCGGTGTCAGTGCTCCCAGTGCCAGTTCCGTTTCCGGCTGTATCGAGAATGCCGCTAACCTGCCTTGGAAGGGTGTTGTGCCATTGTCAGCGATGCTGCGCGACCGTATGGGACTGGCTGTAGGTCTCTCTAACGATGCGCATATCTCGGCTTTGGGTGAATTCACCTTCGGTAGTGCGCATGGTATGAAGAACTTCATTATCATCAGTCTTGGTGTAGGCTTAGGCAGCTGTTTCTTCACTGACGGCATAGACCATCAGGGAAATCTGGGCTTTGCTGGTGAATTTGGTCATACCTGTGTGGTTGATAATGGACGCAAATGTGGCTGTGGTCATGAAGGTTGTCTGGAGGCTTATGTTGGTGCTAACGGTATTGTAATGCGCAGTCTTGAGAAACTGTCGCCACGAACCATCAAGGAGTGTTGTGATCAAGATGACGAGTTGGCCATTGAGGTTTTCCGCCGTACAGGTTATTACCTGGGATTGGGCTTGGCTAACTATGCTTCCATCGTCGATCCTGAGGCCATCATCTTTACGGGTGGCATCTCTCATGCTGGTAAATGGTTGGTTGATCCTGTCTGTGAGGCTTTCGAGGCACATGTGTTCGGCAACCTCCGTGGAAAAGTAAAGATACTCTGTTCAAAGTTGAATGATCGTGAGCGCGATGTGCTGGGTGCAAGTGCCCTGGCTTGGAGCGTTCCAGAATATTCCCTGTTTAAATGAATGTAGATAGAATACGAGAGATAATTAACGAGAAACCAAATCTGAGTACCGCCCTCGGGATGGAGTTTGT
>ONNY01000151.1 GCA_900319305.1 uncultured Prevotella sp. | reverse complement strand
CATAGTTTTCCACCTGTTCGGCTTTCCGGGACACAGTATTCACCCTGAAAAGTCCGTAACCAGCCGTACCGATCAACAGGTGCCTGTCATCCTCCTGTACGATATCATTGATACGAGGTGAGGCTTTACTCGGGAGGACGATCCGCTCGAACTGTTCAGTATCACTGTTATAATGTGCCAGACCAGTTCCCGTTCCTACCCACAGACTTCCCCGCTTATCTACAAATAAGTAGGTGATATTATTACTCAGAACCGTCGTGGCATTGTTCGCATCATGCAGAAAGTTCGTGAAACGGTAACCGTCGTATCTGTTCAGTCCATACTCCGTTCCAATCCAGATATAACCTGCCTGATCCTGACATATACACGTGATCAGGTTACTGGAGAGTCTTTCAGAAGTATAGAAGTGCCTAGTCTGTCCTGTCATCATGAGACAAAACGACAAACTATATAATAAAAAAAACAGTTTCCTCATAGAGCAGTTGGTTATTGTGGAGAAATGTTTCAAAAATGTCTCATTCCACGTCTCAAAGGTAGAAAATACTCTCTGGTCCCATATTAAAAAGGAGATCGAGGACAGAGAGATTCTCCAGAAAACCATGTTTCGTCTGATACACCTGGTAATAGGTCTTGGCCTCAAAGTCATCATCCTGTGCAGGGTGTTTCGGGTTGATGGCAGCCCGAAAATCGCTAACGGCGATGGCTTGTGGATCTGTGATATAGGCGGTAGAAAATGATACAGAAGGTGTTATATCAATCAATTCGCACATCTTCTGACGGATCGCCTCATTGAAATCAAGTAGGAAGATCCATCGTTTCTCAAAGAAAAGGCGGATATCATCCTGATAATACTCAAAGAACGGCGATTCCCCATAGGCGGACTGCAGTGCATTCCAATGCAGATGACGCCAGTTGCCATGATCGCTGATACGGAGGTCCTTGATGCATTCTGCAGACTTCTCCACAGGAACCGTCAAAGTCTGGACACCGTTGGTGGTGGCTATGAGACAACGGTTACGATAGGTCTGCTTCTGGAAACTCTCCCATTGTTCTATGATCACATGTTCAGCCCGATGCAGTTTCTGATACCACTGCACCGGGCCGAAATAGGTTGTACTCAACAGAACCTTATTTGATGTCATCCACAATACGCCCTAAACGATTCCATCGGATGCCTGCAAAGCCCCGACGGTCAGGATTACTGGACCACCAGATGAAGATCGGCTTACCCACGATATGATCCTCAGGCACAAAGCCCCAGTAGCGTGAGTCGGCAGAATTATGACGGTTGTCACCCATCATCCAGTAGTAGTCCATCTTAAAGGTATAGTCACGCGCTTCCTTACCGTTAATGTAGATATGCCCGTCATCAATCGTTAAGGTGTTGCCCTCATAGACACGGATCGGTCGCTCATAGATGGCGATATTATCCAATGTCAGGCGGATCTTCTCACCTTTCTTCGGAATCCAGACAGGCCCATAGTTATCGCGGGTCCAGCCCTTATTACCGTTCAGGGGATAGATCTCCAGATCGTTGGCCTCCGTATTCAGTTTGATACTCTCCACGATGTCCTTTCTGGCCTGCAAGGTAGTCAGCGCATATTTCGTAAGCGGCATATAACCCGTTGTGTTCAAGCTGGTCAGATCTTCCATCGAGATACCCAACTGATCCATCAGATCCTCAGGGATAGCCTGCTTCAGTTTCACATAATAGGTGTATTGCACATTCTCCGGCTCCTTATTCTTCTTACCGTCGAGATAGACGATACGGTTGCGGATTTCCAGTGTCTGACCAGGTAGTCCCACACAACGCTTCACATAGTTCTCACGACGGTCAGTAGGACGAGAAATAATCTCACCATACTCTGCCTGGTTCCGCCACAATTCGTTGCGACCTGCCTCATAGATGGTCTCGAAATACTTGATACGTTCTTCTGCCGACAACGAGTCGGGATCCGGGCGGTTCGGATATAACTGATAACCGATGCCATAGCACATCTGGTAATAGTCGTAGGCCTGATACTGCGGGGCAGAACAGAGCGTATCACCTGCAGGGAAGTTGAACACGACAATATCGTTGAGTTCCACCTTACCCAATCCCTTTACACGACGATAATCCCAATGGGGCCAGTCAATATAACTCTTACACTCCACCACGGGCAGCGTGTGCTGGGTCAACGGCATCGTCAACGGGGTCTGTGGGATACGGGGACCGTAACTCACCTTCGACACAAAAAGGTAGTCACCCGTCAGCAACGACTTCTCCAGAGAACTGGATGGAATCACATAGTTCTGAAAGAAGAACTGGTTGATAAAATAGACGGCTACGAGGGCGAAAACGAGCGCATCGATCCAAGACATCACGAACTTCACGGGTCGCTCTGACTCCTTCCACCACTGCCATTTGATCTTCTTAGTGATATAGACGTCAAAGATAAACGGTATGACGAGCAGTCCCCACCACGACTCTACCCAATAGAGGAAGAGCAGATAAAGCACCAGCACGCCAATAAACTTCGCCCACTGTACCTTTGGATTGAATTCTTTCTTGTTTACCATAACTAAAATTTAAACATATCTGATATGGTCAGCAGACCCTGATGCTCCTTGGTGTACTCGGCAGCCAGCACAGCACCCAGGGCAAAGCCTTTACGACTATGGGCATCGTGAGTAATCGTAATCAAGTCAGCATCAGAATCATAGCGGATGGTATGGATGCCAGGTACCTCACCACGGCGGATATGATCCACACGCAGATACTTCTTGTCAGTGGTATCCTCCTTCCAAGCCTCCTTGCGGTCGATATTCTCCACAATCTCCTCAGCCAGCGTGATAGCCGTACCACTGGGATGGTCGAGTTTATGCACATGATGCGTCTCCTCCATCTCCACATCGTACTGAGGGAACTGGTTCATGATCTTTGCCAGATAACGGTTCACGGCAGAGAAGATGGCCACACCGATCGAGAAGTTCGAAGCCCAGAAGAGCGTCTTACCATCGGCACAGGCCTGACGAACCTCGTCGCCATGTTCCTTCATCCAGCCAGTAGAGCCACTCACCACCTTGACGCCTTTCGCCCAGGCCTTCAGGTAGTTACCATAAGCCGCCTGAGGCGCAGTGAACTCAATTGCCACATCAGCCGACGCAAATGCCGGACTGTCAAAATCCTGTTGATTGTCAATATCGATGATACTCACAATCTCATGACCACGGTCGCGGGCAATCTGCTCTATCATCTTACCCATTTTTCCGTAACCGATTAATGCTATCTTCATATCTTAATTCGAATGGTTTAATTTCTTATAGTACTTGAGAGGAGTTTTTAACTTAACGTCTGGATGCAGAATCTGGATAAAGTCACCCAACAACCAGTCCGGATGGAATGGCGACTCCTCATAGAAACGGGAAGTTTGCACATTACAGCCATAGACCTCCTCGGTCTGGTAAGCACGGAACTGCTTATAACCTTCTTTCTCTTCACCGAACGCTTCGAGGCTAATGGGCTTGGTGCCCTCATAACGGAACATCCACACTTCTGTGTCGAAGGCTTCTTCAAGCACCGTCTCGAACGACAGGGGAAGCGAACCGCTATGCTCATCGTCTTCCCATGGATAACGCCCTCCGGCATCCTTGATCATCTGGCCGATGGTACTATGCCCACCTGGTACATACCAGACGGAGCCTACCTGCTTGTCCATCATCACCGAACGACCCTTACCAGCATCCTTGGCCTTTTCTTTCAGGTCGTTATAGTTCTTATCCACCTCCGCAAAGAGTTTATCGGCCTTCTTCTGCTTGCCGAAAAGCAGACCATAGAAACGCATCCACTCTGCACGGGCCAACGGCGACACCTCCATATACTCTGCACACTCCACAAGGGGAATGTCGAGATCCTCTAACTTACCATAGCCACCGCTGTTCTCGAAAGGCGACAACAGGATGGCATCAGGATGCAGATCAATGATTTTCTCTATCACAGGACTCATCCCGTCGCCACAGTCGCTGATACGTTTCCTTCTCACTTGACTTTGGATCCAGGGGATTTTGATATATTTCAGATCAGCCACACCCGCAATCTTATCCTTACAGCCCAGATCCATCAGCAAAGAACAATGGACGGTGGTAAAGACCACAGCCTTCTTCAAAGGCGTACGAATCACCGTACCCTTCGGCAGATGGACGGGCAACTCCTGGTTGCGGGGCACCAGGACATACGTGTGGAGTGCCTTGCCATCCTCCCAGGGATTGCCAATCGTCGCCACCGTATAACCATCGTACTTAACGATGGAGATCAGTGACGCGTATTTGAAATCCACTTTGTCACCGCCTCCCTG